>CAXHZZ010000130.1:0-2341 GCA_964021635.1 uncultured Tenacibaculum sp. | reverse complement strand
ACTTACAGCATGGTATGGTGATACGGATTTAGAAGTTGCTTATGTTGGAAAAACAACAAAATTACGTCCTTGGACTGCAGAATTAATAAAAATCAAGGAACGTATAGAGCAGGAGGTAGATGTCAAGTTTACACGTTGCTTGCTTAATTATTATCGTGACGGAAAGGATAGTGTAGATTGGCATCAAGATTATGAAGTCGGTAAACGTAAAAACACGGTAATTGGATCGGTAACTTTAGGAGCCACACGACCGTTTCAGTTAAAACACGCCACACGTAAGGATTTAAAACGTATCGAAATTCCGTTAGCCCATGGTAGCATGTTAATAATGCAAGGTACTACACAAGAAAACTGGAAACACAAAATCCCTAAAACAGTAAAACCTATTCTACCAAGAATTAACTTAACCTTTAGATGGGTTCTGTAATTTTTTTTAGTATTAATAAAGGATTACGATGGTTTTAAAAGTATAAATGGTTGGCTATAGTCAGGTTATTCTATGAAAATTAAGAAATATTTATGTTTTTTAAAGTCTAAAACCTCCATTTATACATAATTCACCTTTTTTTATACTTCAATTTACCTGTGTACTGGTTTTATCTTTGTATCAAATTTAAAACTAATCATTAAAACATATAAAATGAACACACCAAACATAGCAAAAGAAGATATATTAAACGCTTTCAATTTTAGACATGCAACAAAGGAATTTGATGCCACTAAAAAGGTTTCAGATGAGGATATGAAATTCATCTTAGAAACAGCACATTTATCACCAAGTTCATTTGGTTTCGAACCTTGGCATTTTATCGTAGTTCAGGATAAAGAATTACGTGAGTTATTAAAACCTGTTGCTTGGGGAGCACCTTTAAAATTGGATACTGCTAGTCATTTTGTATTAGGTTTAAGTATGAAAGCACCTATGGTTAAACATGATTCAGAATATATTATGCACATGATGAAGGATGTAAAACAATTACCACAAGAGGTTATTGATATGTATTCTACATTTTATAGAGAGTTTCAAGAGCGTGATTTTGATTTAGATACCGATAAAAAGTTATTCGATTGGTCTTCTAAACAAACCTACATTGCTTTAGGGAATATGATGACAGCTGCTGCTTTAACAGGAATTGATTCTTGTCCAATTGAAGGGTTTCATCAAGAAAAAGCAGAAGCGTTATTAAAAGAAAAATTCGGCGTAGATACAGATAAATATGGTTTGTCATTTATGGTTGCTTTTGGTTACAGAAAATCAGATCCAGAATTCGGAAAATCAAGACGTGATTTTGAAGATATTGTAACATTCAAGTAAGCAATTCCATCTAAAAAACACAAAAAATGAAAGCAATAGGATATAAAGAGAATCTTCCAATAGAAGATGTTAACTCATTACAAGACATAGAATTAAATACGCCAAAAGCCACTGGAAGAGATATTTTAGTAGAAATAAAAGCCATTTCTGTAAACCCTGCAGATTACAAAGTACGTGCAGGAATGCCGGTAGAAGGTGACGATTGGAAAGTTATTGGATGGGATGCTACAGGTATTGTAAAGGAAATTGGAGAGGATGTGTCTTTATTTAAAGTTGGTGACGAAGTTTGGTATGCAGGAGATTTTACACGTCAAGGAAGTTATGCGCAATATCAAGTTGTAGACGAACGTATTGTTGGTAAAAAACCTTCAAGTTTATCTTTTCCTGAAGCTGCTGCTTTACCATTAACATCGCTTACTGCATACGAACTATTGTTTGATAGATTACAGGTTTCAAAAGACGATGCTAGCAAATCCATTTTAGTTATTGGTGCTGCTGGAGGTGTTGGCTCTATATTAGTGCAATTGGCTAAAAAGCTAACAAAACTGAATATTATTGGTACGGCTTCTCGCGAAGAAACTTCAGCTTGGTTAAAAGATTTAGGAGCAGATGCTGTAATAAATCACAGAAACAAATTAAGTGAAGAGTTTGAGAAATACAACCTTCCTGCACCAGATTATATCGTGAGTTTAAATGCAACCGAACAACATGAAGATGAGATTGTTAAAGTAATAAAACCACAAGGAAGATTCGGTTTTATTGACGATCCAAAAACGTTTAACGTGATGCCTTTTAAAGCAAAAGCAGTATCTACGCATATCGAGTTTATGTTTACACGTTCTATGTTTCAAACCGAAGATATGATAGAGCAGCACCATATTTTAAACGAAGTTTCTAGTTTAATTGACAACGGAACAATTAAAACCACTTTAGGCGAAAACTTCGGAATTATCAATGCAGAAAACCTTCGCAAAGCACATGCTTTCTTAGAAACAGGAAAAGCAAAAGGTAAAATAGTTTTAGAAG
>CAXHZZ010000129.1:0-2359 GCA_964021635.1 uncultured Tenacibaculum sp. | reverse complement strand
AACTCTAATGAAAGAACAACTTCCGAAGAAAAAACCGCTTAATAAATTTATTAGACTTAGCGGAGTTGGTTTGCAAATGGGAATTACCATTTATTTTGCTGCATATTTTGGTAAGAAGATAGATGCACATTATAATTTTGAAAAAAACTACGCCACATTAATTCTTATTCTTTTTGGTTTTATAGGTTCATTAATTAGTCTAATGATTCAATTAAAAAAAATAAATGAAAAATAGTAGCGGAATTCAAAAAGTAGTTTTCAACTTTTTTACATTAATAATTGTCGGGTTATTACTTGTGTTTTATGCTCATACTTATTGGTTAGAATACAAAAGCCTGTCTATTTATAACAATAAAATTATTTTAGCTTATATTCTAAATGGAGTATTGGCAACTACAATTTTTTTGTTACTATTCTTTTTAAGGAAAAAGCAACGAGATCAGTTAGGGTTTCTATTTATGTTTGGCAGTTTGCTAAAGTTTGCATTTTTCTTTGTCTTCTTTTATCCTTCATACAATGCAGATAATAGCATATCAAGACTAGAGTTTATGGCATTTTTTATACCGTATGTCTATTCCTTATTGATTGAAACATTATCGTTAATTAAACTTTTAAACCTGCCTCAAAAAGCCGAATAAATTTTAGGTTTAATATAACATTAAAATAAAGTTGTAAATAGTTTTTGTTTTTAAGAGAAAAACCTACCTTTGCACCGATTTTAAAGACACTATTATCTGAGTGATATGCGAAGAAAATTTTCAATAAAAAGAATTACGTTTTTACTATTTTTAGTTTCGTTTGTTTCTGTGGCTCAACACAATGAGAAGAAAGATGCAGTAAAACCAGCCGAAGAGAAAAGTTTAAAAGTTACTATTAAGGAGTATATTAATCATCACTTGTTAGATTCTTACGACTTTGGTTTGTTTTCTTACACAGATGATGATAATGAAGTACACCATGTTGGAGCACCATTACCAGTAATTTTATGGGATGGAGGATTAAAGGTATTTATGTCTTCAAAATTTCATCACGGTGAAACCGTTGCAGAGGTTGATGGAAACTACTATAAAGTTTACCATAATAAAATCTATAAAACAGATGCTGCTGGTACCATAACATATGATGCAGAGCACCATCCAACGAATGTAAAACCATTAGATTTTTCTATTACTAAGAACGTGGTGTTTATTTTCTTAGTATCGTTATTAATGTTCTTGATGTTTAAAAGAATGGCTAAGAATTATCAAAAAAATGCTTTACCAAAAGGAATGGGACGTTTGTTAGAGCCTATCATTTTATATATTAGAGATGATATTGCTATTCCAAATATTGGAGAAAAGCATTATAAGAAATATATGAGTTATTTATTGACTGTATTTTTCTTTATTTGGATTATCAACTTATTAGGTTTGACGCCTTTAGGGGTTAACGTAACAAATAATATTGCTGTTACATTGGTGTTGGCTTTGGTTACTTTTGTTTTAACAACCGTTACTGCAAATAAAAACTATTGGGGACATATTTTCTGGATGCCAGGTGTGCCTAAGTTAATGAGAATTGTTTTAGCGCCAATTGAGGTGTTAGGAATGGTAATTAAGCCGTTTTCATTAATGATTCGTTTGTATGCAAACATTACAGCAGGTCATATCGTATTAATGAGCATTATTGGATTAATGTTTATTTTTAAAAGCTGGATCGGTAGTCCATTATCATTTGGATTAGCATTTGCTTTATCATTATTAGAGTTATTAGTAGCAGCGCTACAAGCTTATATTTTCACTATGTTGTCTGCATTGTACTTCGGTTCTGCAGTAGAAGAACATGATGATCACTAAATTGAATGTTTAATAATTAAATATATATATCATGGAAGGATTAAATTTTATTGGAGCAGGATTGATCGTAATCGGTGCTGGTTTAGGTATTGGTAAGATTGGTGGTTCAGCAATGGACGCTATCGCACGTCAACCAGAAGCTTCTGGAAAAATCCAAACAGCAATGTTAATTGCTGCTGCCTTAATTGAAGGTATCGGATTTGCTGCTTTATTTGCAGCTTAAAACAACTAACAAAAGCTATAACGGTTGGTTATAGCTTTTGTTTACAATTAAACTAAAAAGTAATTATTATAGATATATAGTATGGATAAGTTAATAAATGATTTTTCTTTAGGTTTATTCTTTTGGATGGCTGTTTTATTTATTGGATTAGTTCTGTTGTTAAAGAAATTTGCGTGGAAACCAATATTAGACGCTGTAAATGAACGTGAAGAAGGAATAAAGAATGCTTTAGCATCAGCTGAAGAGGCTAAAAAAGAAATGCAAAACTTAACTGCAGATAATGAAAAGCTTATCAAAGAAG
>CAXHZZ010000128.1:0-2595 GCA_964021635.1 uncultured Tenacibaculum sp. | reverse complement strand
GTTTCTTTGAGTTTCCTTCCTTTTGTTCAGTAATTAAAGCTTTTCCTTGCTTCTTCTCGTTAATTACTTTCTCTACGTGTTCCATAAAATCCTTAAAAATCGTAATAAATAGTTTGCAAAGATACGACCAAAAATTATAATTAGTGACAAATTGGCAGAGAAAATAAATGTTATAAAAAAGAATGTTTTTTTAAAGTTGATATATTTGTTGATATCAACAATCAATAAAAAAATGAATAAAATTTTAATGTTATCAGAAAAAATTAGAAATGCAAAGCATCTAGATTTTGGAACTATTATAAATGAAATTATCGAACTATTTAAAAAAGTTTGGGTGCAAGGACTATTGTTGTTCTTGTTTTCGATTCTTATAATGCTACCTATTATTATCCTTGTTTATGTTCCTTTAATTGGAGCTGCAATAATGGAGTCGGAAGGAGGAGCTGTAGATTCTGAGGTGTTTACTGGGATCTTTGCTGGTGCTTCCGTATTATATGTATTATTAATAATAGTATTGTTTTTAATTTTAGCAGCTGCTAGTTCTGCTTTAATAGCTGGGTTTTATAGAATTGTACAAGCGTTAGATGAAGGGAAGGGTGTAACAATTTCAGATTTCTTTTATTTTTTTAAAACAAAATATCTAATAAAATTATTGCTATTAACATTAATAACTGTATTAATAGCTTCTGCTTCGGCTTTATTGTGCTACCTTCCTCTGTTATATACAATGGTACCTATTTCGTATTTCTCAATAATTTTTGCTTTTAATTCAGAAGAATCGGTAACAGATATTGTTAAAATTGGATTTCAATTAGGAACAAAAAAATGGGGAATTTCTTTTGCAGTAATGCTTATTGTAGGTTTAGTGGTAATGATGTTAGGTATGTTAACCTGCGGATTAGGGAATTTGTTTTTAATTTCATTATCTTATTTGCCAGCGTATGTAATTTATAAAAATGTAATTGGCTTTGAAGAAGATGCAGAGCTTGATTTAATAGAAAAGAACAATATTTAAGTAAATAAATTAAATCGAAAGTTTTTTATTGAAGCTTTACAACGTTTGTTTTTTGATATTGAAAAGATGTATTTTTTTAATTCAATAACTATTAAAAAAAAACTATATACTTTTGCAAATTGAAAAGCATCTATAATAATAAGGTGTAAAAAGAGATAAGAGAAAAGACACATGGCAAAAAATTTAGTAATAGTTGAGTCACCTGCTAAGGCAAAAACAATAGAGAAATTTTTAGGAAAAGATTTTCAAGTTGAATCGAGTTTCGGTCATATAGCCGACTTGCCTTCGAAAGAATTAGGGGTGAATGTTGATGGAGATTTTAAACCAAAATATATAGTTTCTACTGATAAAAAAGCAGTTGTAAAAAAACTAAAAGATTTAGCAAAGAAAGCAGAGACTGTTTGGTTGGCAAGTGATGAGGATCGTGAAGGAGAAGCTATTGCGTGGCACTTAGCTGAGCAATTAAAACTAAAAGAAGAAAATACAAAACGTATTGTTTTTCATGAGATTACTAAAAAAGCAATATTAAAAGCGGTTGAGAATCCAAGAGATATTAATTATAATTTGGTTAATGCTCAGCAAGCTCGTCGTGTTTTAGATAGATTAGTAGGTTACGAATTATCTCCTGTATTATGGAGAAAAGTAAAAGGAGGGTTGTCTGCAGGTAGAGTTCAATCAGTAGCAGTACGTTTAATTGTAGAGAGAGAAAGAGAAATAGAAGGGTTTACTCCGGTAGCTTCTTACAGAGTGGACGCAGAATTTGTAAATGCAAATGGAAAAAAATTCAAAGCGAAATTAGCGAAGAATTTTTCTGATAAAAAAGATGCCGAAGCATTTTTAAATTCATGTTTAAATGCAGATTTTTCAATTGCTGATTTAACTAAAAAACCAGCAAAAAAATCTCCAGCAGCGCCATTTACAACGTCAACATTACAACAGGAGGCTTCTAGAAAACTAGGTTTTCCAGTAGCAAAAACAATGATGGTTGCACAACGTTTATATGAAGCCGGTTTAATTACTTATATGAGAACCGATAGTGTGAACTTATCTGAAGATGCTAAAAATGCAGCTCAAGCAGAAATTATAGCTTCTTATGGTGAAGAATATAGCAAGCCACGTAATTTCTCAACAAAATCAAAAGGTGCACAAGAAGCGCATGAGGCGATTCGTCCTACGAACATGGAAAACCATGAAATTACAGGAGAATACGATCAAACTAGATTATATAGTTTAATTTGGAAAAGAACTTTAGCATCTCAAATGAGTGAAGCTCAGTTAGAGAGAACAAATGTTAAAGTTGAAAATAATAAAAATGAGAAGTTATTTACGGCTAACGGAGAGGTAATTACATTCGAAGGTTTCTTAAAAGTATATCTTGAAGGTACAGATAATGAGGAGGAAGAAGCAGCAGGAATGTTACCGATGATGAAAGTTGGTGAGTCTGTAGGTAATGAATTCATTACAGCAACTGAAAGATATACACGTCCATCAGCAAGATTTTCTGAAGCTGCTTTAGTTAAGCGTTTAGAAGAGTTAGGTATTGGGCGTCCATCTACGTACGCACCAACAATTTCTACAAT
>CAXHZZ010000127.1:0-2763 GCA_964021635.1 uncultured Tenacibaculum sp. | reverse complement strand
AGCACCTCGTTTACACCGAGGGGGTCGGGGGTTCGAATCCCTCATTGCCCACCAAGTAAAATCCTTCACAATTTGTGAGGGATTTTTTAGTTTTATATAACTCTAAAATATCGCAAGTGGTTCTTTTTTATTACATTTGTTTTCTTGAGAAAAGGTAAAAAGAGCATAATGGATATAGATTTATCGGGGAAAAAAATACTTGTTACAGGAGGAGCCGGTTTTATAGGTTCTAATTTGTGTGAAGTGT
Source organism: uncultured Tenacibaculum sp. (assembly GCA_964021635.1). Classification (GTDB taxonomy): domain Bacteria; phylum Bacteroidota; class Bacteroidia; order Flavobacteriales; family Flavobacteriaceae; genus Polaribacter. Next base: position 2,516 of record CAXHZZ010000127.1, on the reverse strand, counting down.
TATTGGCTAAAGAAAACTCTGTAATTTGCTTGGATAACTTCTCAACAGGAAAAAGAGAAAATATTCTATCTTTTTTAGAGAATCCTAATTTTACCTTAATTGAAGGTGATATAAGGAATATTGAAACTTGTTTAAAAGCAAGTTTGAGTGTAGATTATATACTACATCAAGCTGCTCTTGGTTCTGTGCCTAGGTCTATAAAAGATCCTATTACATCCAATGATGTTAATGTTGGAGGTTTTTTAAATATGTTAGTTGCAGCAAAAGAAAACAATGTTAAAAGGTTTGTTTATGCGGCAAGTTCATCTACTTATGGTGATTCAGATTCGTTGCCAAAAGTAGAATCGGTGATAGGGAAACCTTTGTCTCCTTATGCAATAACCAAATATGTTAATGAGCTTTATGCAGATGTTTTTAGTAAAACATATGGTGTAGAAACTATTGGTTTAAGATATTTTAATGTCTTCGGAAAAAGACAAGACGCTAATGGTGCTTACGCAGCTGTTATTCCTAAATTTATTAATCAGTTACTTAAATTAGAATCGCCAACTATTAATGGAGATGGTTTGCATTCTAGAGACTTTACCTATATTGATAATATAATTCAGATAAATTTATTAAGTTTAGTTGCCGATAAAAATGCAGTAAATACAGTTTACAATGCCGCTTTTGGAGATCGAAATTCATTAAATGATTTAGTAGGTTATTTAAAAGAATATCTGTCGGAATATAATTCAGAAATAAAAAATATTAATGTAGTATATGGGTCAGAAAGATTAGGAGATATTCCGCATTCTCACGCAGAAATCAAGAAAGCCAAAGAATTGTTAAATTACAATCCTAAATATTCTTTAAAAGAAGGGTTAAAAGAGTCTATAAAGTGGTATACAGAAAATTTATAAATGAGTAGAATTAAAATTACAATAATCGGTTTAGGATACGTTGGTTTGCCATTGGCTAGACTTTTTGCAACCAAATATGCTGTAGTTGGTTTTGATATCAACGAAAATAGAGTAGCTGATTTAAGAAAAGGTTGTGATGCAACTTTAGAGGTGGAAAATGATGTTTTAAAAGAGGTTTTGGTAGATGATAGTAATCATGATAAAGGCTTGTTTTTCACAACATCAAAAGAAGATATTAAAGATAGTAATTATTATATAGTAACGGTTCCGACTCCGGTAGATAAGAATAATAGACCTGTTTTAACTCCGTTAATAAAAGCAAGTGAGCTTATAGGAAGTGTGCTTAAAAAAGATGATATCGTTATATATGAATCAACTGTGTATCCAGGTGCAACAGAAGAAGATTGTATTCCGGTTCTAGAAAATATATCAGGATTAAAATTTAATAAAGATTTTTTCGCAGGATATTCGCCAGAAAGAATAAATCCAGGGGATAAAAAACATACAGTTGATAAAATATTAAAAGTTACATCGGGTTCTAATAAAGAAACCGGCGTTAAGGTTGATAATTTATACAATTCTGTAATTACAGCAGGAACACATTTAGCATCGTCAATTAAGGTTGCAGAGGCTGCAAAAGTTATCGAAAACTCTCAAAGAGATATAAATATTGCCTTTGTAAATGAGTTAGCTAAAATTTTTAATTTAATGGATATTAATACGCAAGACGTTTTAGCTGCTGCTGGCACAAAATGGAATTTTTTACCATTTAAACCAGGTTTGGTTGGTGGGCATTGTATTGGTGTAGATCCTTATTATTTAGCGCAAAAAGCGCAAGAGTATGGTTATCATCCAGAAATTATTCTTTCGGGTAGAAGAGTGAATGATAGTATGGGGAAATACGTTGCTTCTGAAGTTGCAAAACTAATGATAAAAGAAGGTGTTGAGGTTAAAGATGCAGCTGTTTTAGTTTTAGGGATTACATTTAAAGAAAATTGTCCAGATGTTAGAAATACAAAAGCAGTTGATGTTGTAAATGAGTTAGTTGATTTTGGAACAAATGTTACAATTTTTGATCCATGTGCAGATCCTGTTCAAGTAAAAAAAGAGTACAATTTAGACTCTCAAACTACGTTACCAAATAAAAAGTTTGATGCCATTGTTTTAACAGTTTCACATGAAGAATATAAAACGATAGATTTAAATTCTTTAAAAAATGATAAAGCTGTAGTATATGACGTTAAGAACTTTTTCGATTCAAAATTAGTAGATAAATCATTATAAGAATGAAAAACTTTGCATTAATAGGTGCGGCAGGTTACATTGCGCCAAGACATTTAAAAGCAATTAAGGATACTAATAATAATCTAATTGCAGCCTTAGATAAATTTGATTCTGTTGGTGTGATGGATAGCTTTTTTCCGAATGCAGATTTTTTTGTAGAATTCGAGAGGTTTGATAGACACATAGAAAAATTAAAAAGAAATCACAATACAAGTTTAGATTACGTAAGTATATGTACGCCAAATTACTTGCATGATTCTCATATAAGAATGGCGTTAAGAAGAGGTGCAGATGCAATTTGTGAAAAGCCAATTGTATTAAATCCATGGA
>CAXHZZ010000126.1:0-2968 GCA_964021635.1 uncultured Tenacibaculum sp. | reverse complement strand
AATTCATCAATTAAAAACAAGGTGTTATCGTCGCATTTTTTCAAAAATGAGCGCATATTTTTTAATCGATAACTATAAGTACTTAGTTGATTTTCTATGGATTGATTATCTCCAATATCCGTTAATATAGTGTTGAATAACGTAGTTTCACTTCGCTCGTGAACAGGAATCAATAATCCGCTTTGTAGCATCAACTGTAACAAGCCGATTGTTTTTAAAGTGATACTTTTTCCACCTGCATTTGGACCCGATATAACAATAATTTGCTGTCTCTCGTCTAATCGAATAGTTTGAGGGAATGTTTTTTTATTCTGATCTTTATTCTTTTTCCATAACACTGGATGATAAGCATCTCTAAAATTAATCTTTTTCTCTTTGGTAATTTTAGGCAATAATCCGTTAATGCTTTTCGCGTATTTAGCTTTAGCAGCTACCGCATCTAAATGTGTTAAAAATATTGTGTATTCGTTTAATAATGGTGTAAAAGGGTGAATTTTACTAGCTAAGGCTCTTAATATTTTAACAACCTCTTGTTTTTCTTCATATATTAAATTTTGTAATTCTCTGCTATAAGCTAATGTAGCTTGAGGCGCTATATAAACGATATTACCCGATTTAGAAGCACCTAGCAAACTTCCTTTAATCTTACGACGATGCATTGCTGTAACAGCCAAAACACGTTGATTATCTATAATGGTTTCTTTAATATCATCTAAATAACCACTGGCAACATTTCTGCCTAAAGCATGTGTAAAACTTTCAGATATTTTTCCGCGTACATTATTAATATCTTTACGTAATTGTTTTAAAACTGGCGAGGCGTTGTCGGCTACTTTACCATAAGATGTAATTATTTCTTTAATATTGTCAGATACAAAAGTGGTGAATTCTATTTGATCACTTAAGGTAAATAATGTAGGGTAGTAGGTTTTAAATTTTTTTAAAAACTTTTTCATTTCGTTTACAGTTTCTGTAACTGTAGCAACCTTTAAAAATCCTTCTGTTTCTAAAAAACTATTTTCTATAGTTAATCGTTTTACTTCTGCCGTAATATCTTCAAAAAAATGATTTGGAAGTCTGTTCTCGTTTTCAAAAGAAGATAAATATTCGTTTACTAAATTTAATTCGAAAAATAACTTTCTTTTATTTGATATAGGCTGAACAGAAAGTGTTTTTTCTTTACCTAAATTTGTAATACAATGTTCTGCAACTTGTTCTAAAACTGTTGTGAATTCTAAATCTTGAAGTGTCTTTTCTGAAATGTTTTTAGTCAAAATAGTATATTTGAAACCGAAGCAAAAATAACAAACAATGCAACTAAATATTAGTGATAGCTGGAAAAATATTTTACAAACTGAGTTTGAAAAGCCATATTTTAAAAAATTAACTAGTTTTGTTGATAATCAATATGATAATTATAACTGTTTTCCGGATGAAGATACTGTATTTGCAGCTTTTAATTATTGTTCTTTTGATGATTTAAAAGTGGTAATTATTGGGCAAGATCCATATCATGGAAAAGGACAGGCAAACGGATTGTGTTTTTCTGTACAAGACGGAATTAAACATCCGCCTTCTTTAAAAAATATTTTTAAAGAGGTAGAAACTGATGTTGGTATTCCGTATGCTGTTTCAGGAGATTTGTCTCGTTGGGCAACACAAGGAGTTTTGTTACTAAATGCCACTTTAACGGTAAGAGAAGGGGAGGCGGGAAGTCATCAGCAACAAGGCTGGGAAGAATTTACAGATGTTGTTATCAGAAAAATATCCGAAGAAAAAGAAAATATTGTGTTTTTGCTTTGGGGAAAATTTGCAGAAAAAAAAGGAAGTGTTATTAATATAGAAAAACACACTATTTTTAAAGCGCCGCATCCGTCACCACTAGGAGCTTGGCGAGGTTGGTTTGGTAGTAGTCATTTCTCTAAAACAAATGCTTTTCTGAAGAGCAAGAATTGCAATGAAATAAAATGGTAAAAGAAAAAGCTTGGTAATTTAATTACCAAGCTTTTTTTTATATCAAATTAAGAATATTTTATTTGTTGTATAACACCCAAGTTCCTTTTTCTAATAAAGGTATTGCTTGTTTGTATTTAACTTCTTTCTCTTCGCCAGACATTACATTTTTGATGGTAACTTTTTCGTTACGACCAATTTTTGGTTGCTCACGAACTACTGTTTCAATAACTTGCTCTTCTTGAGTTTGCTGATTACGAGCTCTGTTCATTGCTTGTTGAGAAGAGTTTTGAACCTCGTCTTTACGAGTATCTAATTGTTCTCTTTTTTGCTCAGTTGCTTCTGATACCTGTGAAGCATCTTGACTTGGCAATTGACCTTTAAATAAGAAAGATAAAACCTCTTTGTTAATCGTATCAACAGTTTCTTGGAATAACTCGAAAGCTTCAAACTTATAAACTAATAAAGGATCTTTTTGCTCGTAAGTAGCATTTTGAACGGTTTGTTTTAACTCATCCATTTTACGTAAGTGATCTTTCCAATTTTCATCAATAATAGATAACGTAATATTTTTTTCGAAATCGTTTACTAATGATTTTCCTTCAGATTCGTATGCTTCTTTTAAATTGGTTACAACTTGTAATGTTTTTACACCATCTGTAAAAGGAACTACAATACGTTCGTAACGATCACCTTCTGTTTCAAAAACATTTTTAATTACAGGAAAAGCGTTATCTGCATGTCTTTCTGTATCATTTTTATAATGAGCAGAAACAATAACATATAATTTATCTGTTAACTCTTCTTCTGTTAATTTGTTGAATTCTTCTTCAGAGAAAGGAGAGGTCATTGATGAAAAACGAATTAATTCGAACTCGAAGTTCTTATAATCGCTATTCATTTTGTTTTGCTTAACAATTGAGCTACAAGTATCATAAATCATATTTGCAATATCAATTTGTAAACGCTGACCATCTAATGCATGACGACGACGTTTGTAAACAAACTCACGTTG
>CAXHZZ010000125.1:0-3069 GCA_964021635.1 uncultured Tenacibaculum sp. | reverse complement strand
ATTTTCTTCGGACCAATTATGGAATATACTGATAATCACTTAAGTTTATTACCAGACTTTATTTCTAATTGTGGTATTGCAAGAGTTTTTGCTTATTTAATGGAAGCAAAAGTAGCATTACCAATGGAAGATAAAGCTATTTTTGATGATACATCAAACATTATTAAAAAAGCATTACAAAGAGCGTTTACAAAAAGTGCATCGAAAACAAAAATTTGTTCAACTGCATTTGAAATTGCATTAAAAGAATTGATATAAATTAAAATATAAAAATGGAAGCAGCTATTATTTTAGTATTTGTAATGGGTTATTTAGCCATTACTTTAGAACATAATATAAAATTAGACAAGTTAATCCCGGCATTAGTAATGATGGCAATTTGTTGGGCATTAGTAGCATTAGGAGTTGATGGTTTTACAAACTGGTTTGATTCATCACAGCATGCCTTAGTAGAAGGTTTTGCAGGTTTGCCTCATAATGATAAATTACATTTGGTTGAAGAAACCTTATTACATCATTTAGGTAAAACAGCCGAAATATTGGTATTCCTTTTAGGAGCAATGACGATTGTTGAAATTATAGATTACTTCGACGGATTTTCAACAATTAAAGATTACGTAAAAACAAAAAGCAAGAAGAAAATTTTGTGGATGTTTGGTGTGTTGGCTTTTATTTTATCAGCAATTATAGATAATTTAACAGCAACAATTGTATTGATTTCTATTTTACAGAAAATCGTAAAACGAAGAGAAGATAGAATTTGGTTTGCAGGTTTAATAATTATCGCAGCAAATGCAGGTGGAGCATGGTCGCCTATTGGAGATGTAACAACAACCATGTTATGGATTGGTAAAAAAGTTAGTACACAAATGTTGTTAGTTTATTTATTTATACCATCATTATTATGTATGGTTGTACCTACAATTATAGCATCATTTTTACCAGCTTTTCAAGGCGATATTGAATCGGATGAAGTGTTAGAGGAAACTAAAAAAAATCCACATAGTGCACGAATGTTATACTTAGGTTTAGGAGCTATTGTGTTTGTACCTTTCTTTAAAACCGTAACACACTTACCACCATATGTGGGTATGATGCTATCTCTAGCAATTGTTGCTACTTTTGCAGAAATTTACAGTAGGTCTAAGTTTTCTTTAACAGATTATAATAGTGAAGAGTCAGATGCGCATGCACACCACAGTCCTGTACACGCATCTTTATCGAAAATAGAAATGCCTAGTATTTTATTTTTCTTAGGTATTTTAATGGCAGTAGCAGCTTTAGAGTCTTTAGGTATTCTATTTAATTTTGCAGATAATTTAAAAGAAAGCATTCCATTAATGGGGTCAGAAGTAGCAGGTACAAACGTGTCTGATTTAGTTGTTATATTATTAGGTATTGGATCAGCAATAATTGATAATGTACCTCTAGTAGCAGCATCATTAGGAATGTTCTCAGAGCCAATAGATAATCCGTTATGGCATTTTATTGCTTTTTCTGCAGGTACAGGAGGTTCTATGTTAATTATTGGTTCTGCAGCAGGAGTTGTAGCAATGGGTATGGAAAAAATTGATTTCTTTTGGTATTTGAAAAAAATATCTTGGTTAGCATTTATTGGCTTTTTAGTTGGGTCAATTGCTTTCGTAATTATGAGAGGTTTTATTATATAATATACAAGTAAAAGTTTAAAAAATCATTTTGAATTAATAATGTACTCTTTTAAAGGTGCTTTATGATATTCAAAATGATTTTTTTTAAACAATTAAAGCAACAAAGAATCGTTACTATTACAAGCACTTAAAAAATAAATTGATGTTATTATTTATTCAAGAAAATATAGAAGAAACAATATCCGAAGAAAAAACATTATCTATACTTCAGTTAGTTAAGGATGGTGGTTTAGGAGGTCAAATTATTATAGGCCTACTTTTTGTATTGTTAGCCGTAGCATTGTATATTTATTTCGAACGTTTTTTTGCGATAAAAGCAGCTTCAGAAGTAGATAAAAACTTCATGAATCAGATTAGAGATCATATTACAAACGGTAAGTTAGAAAGTGCTAAAGCCTTATGTGAAAATACAAACTCTCCTACAGCACGCTTAATAGGAAAAGGAATTTCTAGAATAGGAAAACCTTTAGATGATATTAACAAAGCAATAGAAAATGCTGGGAAATTAGAAGTCTATCAACTAGAGAAAAACGTTTCTGTAATAGCAACAATTGCTGGTGCAGCACCAATGATAGGTTTTTTAGGTACTGTAATAGGAATGATTGTAGCCATACATGAAATCGCAAATTCAGGCGGCCAAATTGATATTAAACTACTTTCGGACGGATTATATACGGCAATGACAACAACTGTAGGTGGATTAATTGTTGGTATTATCGCCTACATATCCTATAACCATTTAGTAGTTCGTACCGATAAAGTGGTACACCAAATGGAAGCAAAATCTGTTGAGTTTTTAGATTTACTAAACGAACCAGCCTAATGAATTTAAAAGGAAGAAATAAAGTTGATCCAAGTTTTAATATGTCGTCTATGACGGATATTGTTTTCTTGTTATTGATATTTTTCATGCTAACATCCACATTGGTTACCGTAAGTGCCATTGATGTTTTATTGCCAAAGGCAGGCGGTAAAACCGAAAGTAGTAAAGTAGTTGCAGTTACCATTACTGATAAAGCTGCTTTTTATATTGATAAGTCAAAGGTGAATTCAGCTGATTTAGAACGCACAATTCTAACAAAAGTAGGGGCAGACAAAAAGAAAACCATTGTTATTAGAGGTGATCAAAATGCACCTTATAAAAACGTAATGAAAGTTATTGATATTGCGAACAAGAATAAATTAAAAATGATTTTAGCTGTAAAAGCTAAGTAAATTAAATAATACTTCGGTTTTTTTTCTCGAAGGATAAAAAATATTGAGAAGTTAGTAGGATGAAAATATTTGAAACCGAACATAAACGTAAATCAGCTATTATTACTGCTGTTATTCTGATGCTTTTAATTGTTGGAGTATTCAATTTCGGAATGAAATATTTAGATCCACCAATAGAATACGG
>CAXHZZ010000124.1:0-3176 GCA_964021635.1 uncultured Tenacibaculum sp. | reverse complement strand
CTTTAGAAAAAGCTGGTATACAAGAACAAGATGCAGACATAGAAGAGTATGTTGTTAAAGAGATCATTTCTTACAAAGATGAAGCTACTGGAAGTGAAATTATTTTAATGCCTTCGGATGAGTACCAAGTAACTACAATGGTAGATTTTGGAACTAAAATTTTAGGAACTCAAAATGCTACTTTAGATAAAATTGCAGACTTTAAAGAAGAAATTGCAGATGCAAGAACCTTTAGTTTCTTACACGAAATTGAAATGTTACTTGAAAATGATTTAATTAAAGGTGGCGATCTTAATAATGCTATTGTATATGTTGATAAAGAATTATCAGAAAGTACAATGCAAAAATTAAAAAAGGCATTTAATAAAGAAGACATTGCTGTTAAATCTAACGGAATTTTAGATAATTTAACGCTTCACTGGGCAAATGAAGCCGCTAGACATAAATTATTAGATGTTATTGGAGATTTAGCTTTAGTTGGTACAAGAATTAAAGGTAAAGTTATAGCAAATAAGCCTGGTCATTTAATCAATACTTTGTTTGCCAAAAAATTAGCTAAAATTATTAAAGCAGAAAAAAGAAACAATGTTCCTTCTTTTGATTTAAACTTACCACCGTTATTAGATATTCATCAAATAATGGATATTTTACCTCATAGACCACCATTTTTGTTAATTGATAGAATTTTAGAATTAACAGATACGCATGTTGTTGGTATGAAAAATGTTACAATGAATGAAAATTTCTTTGTTGGGCATTTTCCAGGAGCACCAGTAATGCCAGGAGTTTTACAAGTAGAAGCAATGGCACAATGTGGTGGGGTTTTAGTTTTAAATACCGTACCAGATCCAGAAAATTACTTAACCTATTTTATGAAGATGGATAAGGTAAAGTTCAAACAAAAAGTATTACCTGGAGATACAGTAATCTTTAAATGCGAATTAATTACGCCTATTAGAAGAGGAATTTGCCATATGCAAGCGTACGCTTATGCGAACGGAAAATTAGTTGCAGAAGCAGAATTGATGGCGCAAATTTCTAAAATTAAGTAATATGAATCAACCATTAGCATACGTTCATCCACAGGCAAAAATTGCTAGAAATGTGGTAATCGAACCATTTACAACAATACACAATAATGTTACAATAGGTTCTGGTACATGGATTGGTTCTAACGTAACTATTATGGAAGGTGCTATTATCGGTAAAAACTGTAGAATTTTTCCTGGCGCAGTAATTTCTGCAATTCCTCAAGATCTTAAATTTGATGATGAAGAAACTACTGTAGAAATAGGTGATAATGTAACAATTAGAGAATGCGTTACTATTAACAGAGGAACATCTGATAGAATGAAAACTAAAATTGGAGATAATTGTTTAATTATGGCTTATTGTCATATTGCTCATGATTCTTTTGTTGGTAATAACTGTATTTTTTCTAATAATTCTACACTTGCAGGTCATGTAACCATCGGTGATAATGTAGTTTTAGCAGGTATGGTTGCAGTACATCAATTTGCATCTGTGGGTAATCATGCGTTTGTAACTGGTGGATCTCTAGTTAGAAAAGATGTGCCTCCTTATGTAAAAGCGGCAAGAGAGCCTCTATCATATGTAGGAATAAATTCAGTTGGTTTAAGAAGACGAGGATATACAACTGAAAAAATTAGAGAAATTCAGAATATTTATAGAATCTTATTTCAAAAAAATTATAATTATACACAAGCTATAGATATAATTGAAGCAGAAATGGAAGCTACTCCAGAAAGAGATGAAATAATTCAATTTATAAAAGATTCTCACAGAGGAATTATGAAAGGATACTTCAATTCTAACTAAAAAGTTAAGAATTGATACTAATGATAAAAAATATAAAATAAAAACGAAATAATGGCAACAACATCAGATATTAGAAACGGTTTATGCATTAAGTATAACAACGACATTTATAAAATTATAGAATTTTTACATGTAAAACCAGGGAAAGGTCCTGCTTTTGTAAGAACTAAATTAAAAAGTGTTACTAACGGTAAAGTTGTAGATAATACATTCCCTGCAGGAAGAAAGATTGATGATGTACGTGTAGAAACGCACAAATTTCAGTATTTATATAATGAAGGTGAAACATATCACTTTATGAATGAACAAGATTATTCTCAAATTCAACTTCAAAAATCTGCATTAGACAGTCCCGATTTAATGAAAGAAGGAGAGATTGTTACAATTATTATCAATTCTGAAGATGATATGCCATTATCTGTAGATATGCCTGCAAGTGTTATTTTAGAAGTTACTCATACAGAGCCAGGTGTTAAAGGAAATACAGCTACAAATGCAACGAAACCTGCAACTGTAGAAAGTGGTGCTACAGTAAATGTACCTTTGTTTATAAATGAAGGAGACAAAATTAAAGTAGAAACTACTAAAGGAACTTACCAAGAACGAATTAAAGAATAGCCTTGAAATTCAAAGAATCTCAAACACTCCAACAAATTGCATCTTTAATAGATGCAAAATTTGTTGGAGATAAAAATTTTGAAATACTAGGTATCAATGAAATTCATGTTGTAGAACAAGGTGATATCGTTTTTGTAGATCATCCAAAGTATTACGATAAAGCATTAAATTCTGCAGCTACTACCATTTTAATTAATAAAGAAGTAGCGTGTCCTGAAGGTAAAGCTTTACTTATTTCTGACGATCCTTTTAGAGATTTTAATAAAATAACTAAAAAATTTAATCCATTTATAGCTTCTAAAGTTAGTATTTCTGAAACTGCAACAATAGGATCTGACACTATTATTCAACCAAATGTATTTATTGGAAATCTTGTTAAAATAGGTAAGAATTGTGTAATTCATCCAAATGTTACCATTTACGATAATACGGTTATTGGAAATAATGTTACTATTCACGCTAATACAGTTTTAGGTGCAGATGCTTTTTATTATAAGAATAGACCAGAAGGATTTGATAAATTAATTTCTGGAGGTAGAGTTGTTTTAAAAGATAATGTAGATTTAGGAGCTTCTTGTACAATAGACAAAGGTGTAACTGGAGATACAACAATTGGAGAAGGAACAAAAATAGACAATCAAGTTCATGTTGGACATGATACTATTATCGGAAAAAAATGTTTAATAGCTTCACAAACAGGTATTGCTGGTTGTGTAATT
>CAXHZZ010000123.1:0-3380 GCA_964021635.1 uncultured Tenacibaculum sp. | reverse complement strand
CAGTTCTACCACTACGGTGATTGTAGTTTTCTATTTGATCTGGTAATTTATGGTTAATAACGTGTGTTAAATCGTTAACATCAATTCCACGTGCAGCAACATCAGTAGCTACTAAGATTTGAATTGTTTTTTTACGGAATTTACCCATTACACTATCTCTTTGTTGCTGAGATAAATCTCCATGTAATGAATCGGCGCTATAACCATCTTTTATTAGGTTATTGGCTACTTCTTGTGTTTCTCTTCTTGTTCTACAGAAAATAATTGCGTAAATATCAGTATTTACATCTGCAATTCTTTTTAATGCTTGGTAACGTGTTCTTTCGTTTACTACATAATATTCGTGCGTAACGTTATCTGAACCTTGGTTTTTTTCTCCTGATGTAATTTCAACAGGATTCGTCATATAGTTTCTTGCGATAGCTTCAACTTCTCTAGGAAAAGTTGCAGAAAATAATAATGTTTGCTTTGTTTCTGGAGTTGCTTCTAAAACTTTATCAAGTTCATCCTTAAACCCCATGTTAAGCATCTCATCAGCTTCATCTAAAACCAACCATTTTACGTTACCTAATTTTAAAGCTCTACGATTTATTAAATCAACAGTTCTTCCTGGTGTACCAACTACTATTTGTGCACCTCTTTTTAGTTTTCTTATTTGTTCCTCTATATTCGCACCACCATAAACAGTAGCTACTTTTAAGTTAGGTAAATATTTAGAAAAATCTTCTATGTTTTTTCCTATTTGAACCGCAAGTTCACGAGTAGGTGATAAAATAATTGCTTGTACGTTTTTATCTGAGTCGTTAATTTGCTCGATAATTGGTAAACTAAAAGCTGCTGTTTTACCAGTACCAGTTTGTGCGAAAGCTTTTAAATCTTCTGTAGAAGATATGATTTGAGGAATTGCTTTTTCTTGAATTACAGTAGGCTTTTCGTAACCTAAATCTGTTAATGCTTTGTTGATAGGCTCTTTTAAACCTAAATCTAAAAATGTTGACATATATACGTCTGTGTTCTTTTTAGATTCACAGACGCCAGTATCTGTAAACCTGATTCTTAATTTGGACAATAGATTATATGGCTAATAATCTGGTAGTTAATAATCTAAATTTTATTTTATTTCGAAAATAAAATCCCGCAAAGGTATGATAAATTAAATAGATTATAGGAAATTATTTGTTTTTCTGTAGGTTACTTACTTCTAAGTTTATTTTTTTTGACGATAAACTAGTATATCCATTCTTTATAATACCTTTATTATCAATTAAAACAACCCTTGGAAACTTACTAGTTGAAAACTCACAAATGGTGCTTTTTTTAGGAAGTGTATATTGGTGCTTAATATCTATATTTTTAGTATAACGTTTAGATGATGTACATAAGTTAACAACTATAAAATTAACATCTGGATTATTTCTTATTAGGTAATTAGTTCGCGAAGCAATCCATTCATCAGATGCGTGTTTATAATCCTTAAATAAAATTACGGTATTTTTATCGTTTACAATTTTAGAAATATTTTTTTCTTCTCCTTTAGCGTTTATTAAATTAAAGGAAGGTAATTTATCTCCGGTATTTAATACTTTAAGATCATTTTTTAAACGCTGAACATTTTTTTTCTGTTCGATATTTGTATTTAACTTAAAAAAAGTAAAAAATGCTTGTTGATAATTTTTTTGGTTAGGCTCTTTAAAAAAACGACGCATAACAGTGTTATACAATAATTTATTTTTAATCTCTTCGGATGAAATATTAGCATCTATGCTGTTTAATAAATCAACCGTAAAATTACCTGATTTATCTTTTTTAAGATATACATCGTTATATAATTTATCAATCATAAATCGATAATAGGGTCCAAAGAAAATTAAAGAATCTTTTTTAGAGTTAATATGGGTACGATAATCAAAATAAGAATCAACTAAAGTTATAGGTTCTTTTTTATTAAAGTTGTTAATCGCGTATTGCTCTAAGTTAGTATAAATAGGGTATAAGAGGGTAATGTTTAATATTTCTAAAAACTCATTAGAAACATCATCTGTATTGTTTTTATAAGTAGCAATGGTTTTTTCTTTTATTGTTTTTATAGAATCTGTTTTTCTAATAAAATTTTGTTGTGTAAGATTTTGAAATTTCGAAAAATTCTTTTCATCTATTTCTGTTTGTAAAAACGATTCAATTAAAATGTTATTTCTTTCTGCATTTTTTCCGCTAAAAACAAGTGATTCATCAAAGCTCCAAGTGTTTAGTCTTAAAAGCAAACTATCTTGAGGTTCTAAGTATACATATTGGTGTTCTGGTCCGTGACCAAAAACATATAAACCTTTTTTAAACTTTTTAAAAGTTCCTAAGAAACTATTATCCTTTTTCAAATAAATAGTATCGTTAAAATTATAATTATCTGATAAAGTTATATAGCCAGATTTTGGGTTTATAATCTTTCCTCCAAAATAAGTGTTTTTGGGAGTTTCTGATTTGTTACAACCAATGAAAAAAATTAATATAAAGGGTATTAAATATTTAATCATATGTTACTTTTTCTCTTTATAAAGAAATAATGCTCAAAAATAAACATCTCTATATAATCTAGTTGTTAATTAGCTGTTAAAAGAATTAAAAGCGCCAAATGTATGATGATAAATTTATCCTTGCAAATTCTTTTTAAGTCAGTATATTTTATACTTTTGCAGCCAATTTAAAAAGCTATAAATGTTATCAGTATCTAATTTATCAGTTCAATTTGGTAAGCGTGTTTTATTTGATGAAGTAAATACGAAGTTTACTCAAGGAAATTGTTACGGTGTTATCGGAGCAAATGGAGCAGGGAAATCTACTTTTTTAAAGATTATATCGGGTGTGCAAGAGCCAACGTCGGGTCATGTACATTTAGAGCCTGGTAAAAGAATGTCTGTTCTAACCCAAGATCACTATGCTTTTGATGAGTACACTACTTTAGAAACTGTTTTAATGGGTAACAAAGAGTTGCATAAAATTAAAACAGAAATTGATGCATTATATGCAGATTATACTGATGAAAATGCTGAGAAAATAGGAGAATTACAAGTTCGTTTTGAAGAAATGGATGGTTGGAATGCGGATGCTGCTGCCGCAACTTTATTATCTAACTTAGGTATTAAAGAGGAAGATCATTATACCTTGTTAGCTGATTTAGAATCTAAAAAGAAAGTACGAATTTTATTAGCACAAGCGTTATTTGGTAATCCTGACGTATTAATTATGGATGAACCTACCAACGATTTAGATTTTGAAACTATTGCTTGGTTAGAAAACTTTTTAGCTAATTTTGATAATACAGTAATCGTTGTATCGCATGACCGTCACTTTTTAGATGCCGTTTGTACACATATTTCTGATATTGA
>CAXHZZ010000122.1:0-3487 GCA_964021635.1 uncultured Tenacibaculum sp. | reverse complement strand
TTTGTGTTTTTTCACACGTGCAAACACTACAACCAACAACGTATATAATTAAAACATTATTTTAGGTTTGTAATCGTCTGTTATCTTCCAGAATTTTCTAAAGCTATTCATTGTTAATCCACCAAAAAAAATAACTCCGTTCCTTTCTGTTACTGTAACTATTGGTGTTAAATCAATTTTACAACCATCATTAAAGTCTAAAGTTCCTTCACCTCTTACTTTGTCGCCTATTTTTACTTCTAATCCGTTCCAGTCTGTTATCATAATTTATTTTTTTTTGGTTACTTCTGTTATTGGTTCTAATCATATACTATTAAAGTTAACCTATTTCTTTGATCGTTTTCTTTACTGTTACAGGAACAGCAAAACCTACACTTTGACCGCTTGAATTATAAACATCATAGTAATAACTGTGATTTAATACTGCGAAAGTTTCCGCTTCTATTTCTTCATCGAATAAAACCGTACGACCTTTTTTTACGTATTCGTTAATTAACACTTTATTATCCGTGTATAATTGTTCGTTTTTCATTTCCATTTCTGTCATAATTCTAGTTTTTGTTTTATTTATATAGCAAATATATAAAATTGTTTTTAATTAATTTAATTTTTTACGTTTTTTTATTAAAAAGGTATATCCTCATCAGTTCCAAAAGCGTCCGTAGGGCTAACGGTTAATATTTCTTTTTCTTGCTCGTATATGTTTGGTATGTCTTCTTTACTCCAATCAATCTCGTTTGAATCTCTTTTTATCAAACTAAACAAAGGCTCTTTAGTTCCCTTTTCGTAATACCTACCATTAACCATAGAATAATTAAAACTAATCTTTGCACCTATTTCACCCTGAAAATTAAACTTTGTTTTCATATTATAAAAATCAGTTCCCGCTTCTGTGCTTTCCGTGTCCCAGTTTCTATAAATAGTATATCCGTTATGTGTTTGGTTTCTAAAATCTGCTGATCCACTAACATCGTAAAGAGTTGGCACGTTATATAGGTTAGTATCTTGGCTTTTCTGCATCTTTGTAGGGTGCGCAACTAAAAAGATAATAACATTGTTAGACTGTGCAAAGTGTGTTAATTTCGTTAAAACTATATTTATTTGCTCTAGTTTATTTCCTGGAGGTAACAGAACTTTATTAAACGCATCAACTACAAAAATATCAATTCCAAAAGTAAACATTTGTTCTTTAAACTTATCCAGAAGCCAGTCCCATGTAGGAAGTTCGCCACTAGCACTAGTTAAATATATTTTTTCATTTGCCCATTCTTCATAAGTATCTATTTCGTTTTTGGTTATTCTAGGCAAATTATTACCGACGCTATCTGGTTTATCTTTCCAAAAAGATCGACCGACTACCTTTTCCATCAGGTTAGTATGATATAAGCTCATAGGGCTATGTTCGGGACTAAACCAGCTCGCTTTCAAATCATAATCATTAATTAAGTTCAAAACCAACCAATCCGTAAAATTTGACTTTCCGTGTGATGGTATTCCTGTTCCCGTTGTTACCTGACCACGCATAACCGAAAAAGATTGAGAAAACTCACTAAAAAAATAAGATTTTGGTTTAATAGTTTCAGGCAAACCGTTCTCGTAAAGATCTAAAATACCTCCTTTTAAATCGCTTACCGTAAACGTTCCATTAACTGGAAACCTTTTTCTATTTTTTAAAGTTTCAGACAAACAACCGTCTATTAAATCTCCGTTTGCATCTTTATTTTTAAACTCTAAAAACTCACACCTATAACGACCTAAACGCTGTGCTATTTTATCTTTTAACTCGTTTCCTTTAGTATCATTATCAACGGCAATAATAAACTTTTGTACGTCTTTTATGTATTTTTCGCTATTTTTCCAATACTCATCATTATCATTTGCACCGTTTGGAACGCTAATAACATTTTTAACACCGTGTTCATGCATTGCTAAAACATCAAATTCGCCCTCAACTATGTAAACTTCTTTTTGCCCTATAACAGAATTAATATTATAAAATATTGGCTTACCTCCTGATGTTTGTGTGAACTTCTTATCTGCTGACCTATATTTTTTATTTACCAACTTTGAACCCTCATAGTAATTAAATACTATATTATCAACTTCTTTTTGTTTAGCTGGTTGGTAATATTTCTCAAAAGTCACGTAAAGAGATTTTAACGTACTTTCTTTTATTTTCCTTGTACTTATATAGTTTAGTATTTTAAGTTCATCAAACGCTTGTTTATGATGCTTATTTTTTAAATCTACGTATGTTTTTTCGGTTAAAATACCTTTATCCTCGTTTTTAAAGGTTAAAGCATCACAGTAGTGGCATTTTCCGAAACCATCATTATGATTTATTTGTAAACTTTTATCTTTTTTATCTGATCTTTGACCGTCACATTTAGGACATCTTATTTTTTCCTTACCAGATTCCTTTTTAAAACTTAAAGTTTCCCATTCTATAAAATTTTCCATAATTAAAAAGTTATACCGTTATTACTGTTGTTTGGTTTCGTGTTTTTCAAAAACTTACCACTCCTTAACGAGTTTATAAAATACCTCGTAAACTCACTCCATTTCTCTAAACTCCTTCCTTGCTGCTTTAAATCTGAGCAATGCAAATCTAAGTACTTTATTAAAACCTGTTTATTTTTAACTTTGTTTCTAGGCTCACTTATAACCGCTTTTACTATTGATTCATTTTTAATGTATTCTATCTTTAATAAATCAACATTATGAAGAGAGTCGCCGAAATTTACTTTTTCAGCTTCATCTTCATTTTCTTTTTTAGTTTCTACTTCTACTTCTCTTTTCGGAACCATTCCGAAACGGTTCAAAAGGGTTTCGAATGATTCGGAAGCGTTAGATTTAGATATATTTAATTCGCTGTTTTTTAAAGAGTTAGGTAGCGAGTTGTAAATATCAATAGCTGACTTTTTCATATTGGTGTTAAATTTCTGATGTTTCATGAAATTAACAAGGAAAACGTAGTTGTTTATATATTTAACCTTTGAAAGCCTTTCGAACCCTTTCAAACCATTAATAACATCTTTTTCATCTAGCCCAGTTTCGAAAGATATTTTTCTTAATGAAGCTTCATAAACACCTAGCATATTGGTTTTTTCATTTGTAACTAAATACAAAAACAATAATTTATCTTTAGGGCTTAAATCCTCTATAAAAGGATCAGACCAGAAAGCAGTCGATACACTTCTTAATTTAGCCATTTTTATTATCTTTAATGTTTATTTGAGCTATTTCGTTACGCATAACTCTATTGAATTTTATTGCAGTTGATCGGTCTAAAAAGACGCCAAAATTCTCACCATAAGTATTACCGTTAATAAAAATTTTTTCTCCACATTTTGAAACCTCAACTTTTATAAAGGTTTCATTACATTCGGAGTCAATAAATTTTAATTCTAATTTAGGTCTATTTTTCATTTTAATGAATGTTTTTAAAAAAACAAACAAAAACTTTTAGTTAATGCAAAAAACCTTA
>CAXHZZ010000121.1:0-3506 GCA_964021635.1 uncultured Tenacibaculum sp. | reverse complement strand
AGCCCATTTTTTTAAAAGGAATGGCACATATTTTAGAGGGTTTGTATATAGATGTCGGCGAGCGAATGCTTAGCGATATAGATTTTTTAGTGGCAAAAGACCAAGTAGAAAAAGTAGCTGAAATATTAAAAGAAGAAGGTTATACTAGATTTTCAGAAGATTTGTTTACATCTCAAAGGCATTATTCAAGGTTAATTCATAAGGATTTTATTGGGGCTATAGAAATACATTGGAATATTTTAGATAATAAATACGCTACTAAACTTAGTTACGAGAAAATATTTTCTGATAAACAAAAAATAGGGAATTATTATGTGCCTTCTTTTGCTCATCAAGCTATACATAATATGCTTAATGCACAAGTAAATGATAATAGTTATAGTAGTGGTGCAATATTACTAAGACAGTTATATGATTGTTTTTTATTGACTCGTATCTTCGAAGTACAAAGCGATTTAAAAAAATACAAACACAATTATTACTTAAAAAATTTGTATCTTAAATGTTTACACAAACTCTTTAAAACAGAAGTAATATTATTCAACTCATCATTGGTTTTAAATTTTTTAATGTTACGGTATGAGTTTACAACAAATCAATCTCTATATAAAATAGAAAAAACGTTTACTTATTATCGTTTTCGATTATATAATTATCCAAACAGAATCGTTTTAGCAATTAGAAATAAAAGAATTCGTAAAAAAATGATAAAAAATCTAACCACTAAAGGTTGGTTAAAAAGGCATTTCAATTCTTATAAGAATTGAAAACTTGATTTACTTCAAAAGTTTGTTTCAAAGTTGTTATCAACTAAATTAAATTCTAGTACTTGCTTTTTATTTTAGCTTTAATATTAATTATTTCTTGAGGAATCCAATCAAAAGTTTTGTCTAATTCATACGCTTTTTGTTTTAACATTATAGCTTCTTCATATTTCCCTAATTTAAGCATTAAATCTGCTTTTGAATCGTACGGATTTCCATTTTTTGGTTCACATCTAATAAAATTATCAAATGCTTCTAATGCGTTGTCGAATTCGCCATTATTTATATAGGCATATCCTAGAATATTATAACCAGAACCATAGTCACTATCTAGAGCTATAGCCTTTCTTCCTGCTTTAATAGCTAGCGCAGGGTTCTTTCTAAAGAGTAGAAAACAAATAGTATGATATAAATATTTATCAGCTGGACAGATTTTGGTAAGTTCGAATAACTTTTTCTCAAAAATATCATCAGAATTATTAAATCTAAATTCTGTTGCATCTACCAACATCTGTTCTTCTTTAGAAGCTAGATGTTTATACTTCTTAGCTAATTCATGATTCACTTTTTTTATAGAATCATTGAACGAATAGATTGAAATGTAATTATACATTCTAACAAAAGAACGATCCAATGCAATAGCTCTTTGATAATGTTCATCGGGATTGTTATTTAATCCATTCTGAACTAAAAGTCGCGCTTTAATAAAATGCTCCCTTGCTTCTAAAGAAGGTGTAGTAATTGGGATAGTATTCCTAGAAATGTCTTTTTTTTCTTTCGAACTGTTTTTACAAGACATTAAAAATGTTAAAAATAATACAGCTAAATATTTCATGATTAACCACCGTTAGATAAAGTATTCATTATTCTACCTTAAATTCATAGAGACCGTTCTTTTTAGCATTTAAAATAGAGGTAGTTAAAAGTAATTCTTCATTAATTTCATTGCTACTACTAATACTTATTCTCTGATCTTGAGTATAACCATCGTAATATCCACCGCCAATATAAAAAGTTCCAGTTTCAAGCATTTTGAATTTGATTTTGCTAGAATAAGAATCTGTTGTGGTTGAAAAAGGATTAATAATAGACGCACCATAAATTAAGTTTGAGTGATATACGTCTCCGTTTTCAGCAATCATTTCTTTTGCATTAACAGCAATATAATTTCCGTTATCATCTTTCTGATAGAAGTATAACCAATAGGATAATTTATTTTCATTGCTATGAACATAATCACTTACATTAATAGTTTGCTTTTTATCAACAATTTGATTGTTGGTAATATGGGTGTTGACAATAATATACTCATTCAATGAAAATACCGTTTGATTATTTTCTACATCAACTAGGTTAGGTGTATTAATAGTCAGATTTGTATACTCATTTTCATCATTACTACATTGAAATGGAGATACTGAAAGAATAATTAATGCGTATATAAAATTTTTTATCATTCTTAGGGTTTTAAGATTTTGGAATTATTTTTTTAGTTAATAATTTACCATTTGCTATAATATATAATGTGTTTTCAAATGTTGTTGCCGCAGTAATATATTCTGAATCTATATGGTAATGTTTCCATGTTTCTCCACCATCAGAAGTATACAAACTGCTTCCTTTATCGGTAAGAAGATGTCCGTTTAGTTCATTAAAAAAGGTAATTTTCACAATTGTTTCAGCTAGTTTAGGAAACTCAATACTTTTCCATGTATTCCCTTGATCAGTAGTGTTAAATAGTTCATATCCTTTATCAAAAAAACGTTTTAAATACAACCAAGCTGTATGTTGCGTTATAAAATTATGAGTAATAGGATACGGAGATACAAAATTAGAATTAGTTGTTGACCAATTTATACCCGCATCTTCCGTTTTAATAAATTTATTATTTTCTCTATCCAAAAGAAGAATGGTATCTTCTTTTTGGTAAACGATTTCAATTTTATAGGTTGGAGTATCAATCTGAAGAACTTCATTCCATGTATTTCCACCATCAATAGTTTTAAAGACATGCGATTTACCTAATTTTTGTGCTACAATGAATCCTTTTTGTGCATTCTCAAAATATAACTTATCTATTATATAACTCAAGTCTAACACTTTAATATCTTGCCAAGTAGCACCTCCATCAGTTGTCTTTTTAATATTATTTGATGTTGTTCTTATAAAAACAACTTGGTTAGAAACAACAGCTAAATTACCCGTAGGTGAAAGCTCTTCTAAAATACTTGACCAGGTTTTACCTCCGTCTATAGTTTTATCAATTATATTTTTCCCTGATTCACTTTTTTTTGCAAAACCAACATGATCAGAAACAAATTTTATTTGAAAATAATTCGATGCTTCAAATACATTCCACCCTTTGTCTAAAACTTTTAAAAATTTCTCTGTATTATATGCTTCTTGTTCAAATTTAATTTTCAATTTTCCGCTAGATGCATTTTCAGGAATAGTTATAGTAATTTCTGAGTTTGTTGTAGATAATGGGGCTATTATTTTTTCATTAAATATAATTGTAGGAGAATCATCTAAGTCTTTACCTGTAATTATTAATTTAGAACCCGCAGAAATTATTTCATCCACATCAAATACTTGTGGGATTTTTGGAGATACAATGTCATCTTTTCCACAAGACCAAAAAGTAATTATTAGTAGCAGTATTGTAATTTTTTTCATATTTAATTTTTAAAGGTTAATGTATATTTTGTCTTTTGTTAGCTTTTGATTTATGAATGCTTTATG
>CAXHZZ010000120.1:0-3646 GCA_964021635.1 uncultured Tenacibaculum sp. | reverse complement strand
ACAACGTTATCTAAATTTTATAAAAGCCTATCCTAATATAGAGCAAAACGTAAAAAATTATCACATCGCCTCTTACTTGGGAATTACGAATGAAAGTTTAAGTAGAATTCGAAAAGAAATAGCAAACGAGTAATTTCTTACCATACATCAATTTTTTAGAGTAATCTGAAGACTAAATTTGTACTTTCAAAAATAAACAAATGAGTTTTTTAGATAAATTAAATGAACGTTATGCTACTAAGGCTATGAATGGCAAAGTAGTTCCAGAAAAGAAAATAGATAATATTTTAGAAGCTATAAGGTTAGCACCAACCTCAAGTGGATTGCAACCTTTTGAGGTTTTTGTAGTAACTAATGATGAAACTAAAGCAAGTATTAGAGAAATTGCTTGGAATCAACCACAGGTAACAGATTGTTCTCATTTATTGGTTTTCGCAGCTTGGGATAACTACACAGAAGACCGAATAAATAACATGTTCAATTTAACAAACGAGATTCGTGGATTTAAAAATGAAGGTTGGGAAAATTACCGACAAAAGTTATTGGCAGGGTATCCACCACGTGATGCTGAGGTGAATTTTGAACATGCAGCTCGTCAAACCTATATTGCTTTTATGGCAGCAATTACACAAGCAGCTTATGAAGGAGTTGACAGTACACCAATGGAAGGTTTTGATCCAACTGCATTAGATAAAATTTTAGGGTTACGAGAAAAAGGATTGCGTAGCACTTTATTACTACCTTTAGGGTATAGAGATGCAGATAAAGATTGGTTAGTAAACTTGGTAAAAGTTAGAAAACCAATGAAAGAATTAGTAACTTTTATATAAAAAATTATGATTAAAAAAATAGTATTAGGGTTCGTAGCATTATTCGTAATTGCATTTATAGCCATTTATTTTGCGGCTAAACCAACTCAAGTAGAAGATGGAGCATATATTCCTTCTCCGTTAGCTTTAAAATTAGCAACATCTCCAACTACAGATTTTGATAATACTGTGTATGAAAATAAACATACAGGAAACAAAAAAGTATTAATGATTTGTACTGAAGAAAGAAATATGACCATGGCAAATGGTAAGAAATTTTCAACAGGAAACCATCCTGTAGAAATATTATTGCCAGCATTACATTTAAAAAATGCAGGTTTTGATATTGAAATCGTTACACCAACAGGAAAACCAGTAGCGGTAGAAATGTGGGCAATGCCAGAAGAAGATAAAAATGTAAAAGCTATTTTTAAAGAATTCAAAAATAAATTTGAAAAACCAAGAAGTTTAAAGGATTTTGTGAATACCACAATGAATGACAGCATTAATAATTATGCAGCAATTTTTATTCCTGGTGGTCATGGAGCAATGTTAGGTTTACCAGATAATAAAGATGTAAATAAGGTGTTGCAATGGTCGCATAATAGTGATATGTATACACTTGCTATTTGCCACGGTCCAGCAGCTTTATTAGCTGGGAATATAGATGGAAACAAAGAAGATTTTATTTATAAAGGATATAAAATTGCAGCTTTCCCAGATGCGGCAGATGCACAAGGACCATCAATAGGTTATACTCCTGGAGCAATGCCTTGGATATATGGTAAAAAACTAAACGATTTAGGAGTTACTATTATTAATGAAGAGGCTGATGCAACTGTACATATAGATAGAAAATTAATTACTGGAGCAAGCCCATTTGCCGCAAATGCTTTTGGAAAATTAGCAGCTACTGAATTATTGAAGTCTGAAAAATAAAGGGTAACCTTTTTATTAAGGATATAAAATAGCAGTTTAACTTTTAGTTAAACTGCTATTTTTTTTTGAATTAAATTAGCAATAATAAAACTCAAAACAGCTGGTAAAATCCAACCTAAATGATAGTTAGCTAATGGGATTAAATCTTTAATTCCAGTTAAACTTTCATTAGAAACAATAAACCCTAAAAAGTCAGGAATACTAAAAGTAAAAGTAACTAAAACCACTACTTTAAAAACTAGTGCAGAAGCCCATTTTTTAGGAATAACATTTAGTAATATTAACACAATCGTTATCGGGTAGATAAACATTAGTGCAGGTAAAGCAATATTAATAATATAATGCACGTCGAATTGGCCCATAACCACACCTAAAACACAACCAATAATAGCAGTTATTAGATAAACATTTTTAGAGTTTTTAAGTAGCCCTTTAAAATAATCAGCAGTTCCAGTTATAATACCTACTGCTGTAGTAAAACAGGCTAAGGCAACTAAAACACTTAAAAAAGTAGTTCCGATATTTCCTAGAGTTTGTGTGCTTAAGCTAGATAAAACATCAGTTCTTGTTGCTTTTTCAGTAAAAGTAGAGCTAAATAATGCTCCGTTGTAAATTAAACCTGCGTAAATAATAAGTAACCCTAAACCAGCTATAAATCCGGCTTTGGTTATGAGTTCTTTTTTCTGCTCGAAAGAGGTTGACTTATTAAAGTTCATTGAAATTACTAAAACTCCTCCAACAACAACAGCTCCAATAGCATCAAAGGTTTGATATCCTTCTAGTATTCCGTCAATAAACGGCGTTTTAAAAATTGATAGGGTTATTGTTTCTGTAGCAGAAAACATTCCAATAAAAATAATAGCTAATAAGATAATGATGATAAGTGGAGTTAAAAAACGCCCTAATAAACTCAAAACTTTAGTTCTGTTCATTACAAAAATAAATACGAGTATAAAATAGAGTGTGCTAGTTACTAAAGAACTAACATCAAAATAAGGTTGAATGGCCATTTCATGGGTAACCGAAGCGGTTCTAGGTGCTGGTAAAGCTATAGAAATAACATAAACAATTAAGCAATAAGTAGTACTAAATATTGGCGAAACCTTTTTACCAAAATCATACATGGTTCCTTGTAATCTAGCATGTGCTAATATTCCTAAAATAGGTATAATTACAGCGGTAAGAAAGAACCCTAAAGTTACTAAAGACCAACTATCTCCAGCGTTTTTGCCTAAAAAAGGAGGTAGAATTAAATTTCCTGCTCCAAAAAACATAGAAAATAAAGCGAATCCTGTGATAAATATCTCTTTAGTTTTATTCATTTTTAATGAATTTTTTAAATATGAAATAGCAGAAATTTAGAATGATGTATGCTATTCCTGTAATTATTAAAACAAATTTTATCGATGCAAAATAATAGGCTATCGACGTCCAAAATTGATCGATATTACCTAAAAGTAATTGTATTAACCCAACATTTTCTATCGCATCAAATAAGGCTGTGAAAAACTGTGCAAAAATGATGTATACTCCCACTTTACAAAAAGGATGATTACTCCATAATTTTCGATTTAATTTATGGATTAATACCGCAATTAAAGAAGGATATAATAACATAAATAGATAGTCTAAACCTAAACTGAGTCCAGCGTTAATTTTTGATTTTAAATCCCAAGAATTTAAGATAGCTTTTGAATCTTCAACATCACTTACTAACTCGAAAGAAATGATTCCGTTTTTACAAATGTCATTTGTCAGAAAACTATCGAAATAAATCATAAAAAAACCAACCACAATAGTTGCAAAAAGAATAAGAAAAGTAAAACTTTTTTCAGCTTTTTTAGATAGATAAGAAAACGGAGAGGTTAACATGAATTTAGAATAAAAACTAGCGAAAG
>CAXHZZ010000119.1:0-3787 GCA_964021635.1 uncultured Tenacibaculum sp. | reverse complement strand
CTGGTAATAAACTTAAGTGATTATCAGTATATTCCATAATTGGTCCGAAGAAAATCTCTTTATCTGCAAAAGGAACATTTGCTCCAGGAGAAATTACTTCTAAACCTGTATCTATCATTTGCTGAACTTGGTCTTTAGAGACTAACCTTGATGCTGCTGCAGGTACAAATATTTCAGCAGGCAAACTCCAAATTTTACTGTTAATTTCATCAAAAGGAATCATATCACTAGCAACTAACTTGTTACCGTCTTTTGCTAAAAACAAGGCCTTCATTTCCTCCATAGAAAATCCGTTTTCATTTATAACTCCGCCCTCTCTATCTATAATACCAACAACTTTTGCACCTAACTGCGTTAAATAATAAGCTGCTGCTGAACCTACATTTCCAAACCCTTGTACAATGGCTCTTTTACCTTCAATATTTCCACCGTAAATAGTATAATAATGTTTTACTGCTTCAGCTACACCATACCCCGTTAACATATCTGCAACGGTATATTTTTTTGATAAATCTGGTGAGAATTGCTTGTCTTCAATAACTTTAATTACACCTTGGCGTAATTGACCAATTCTATTAATTTTATCAGCTTCGGTAGGTTTAAAGTGCCCATTAAAAATACCTTCTTGCGGATGCCAAACTCCACAGCTTTCTGTAATCGGAATTACATCTTTATCTGCATCAACATTTAAATCTCCTCCTGTACCGTAATAATGTTTTAATAATGGTGTAACCGCTTTATACCAACGCTCTAAGACACCTCTTTTTCTTGGATCGTTAGGATCGAAGTTAATTCCCGATTTTGCACCACCAATTGCGGGTCCAGAAACGGTAAACTTAACTTCCATTGTTTTTGCTAAAGATAAAACTTCATTTTTGTTTAATCCTTTACGCATTCTTGTTCCTCCACCGGCAGCACCACCTCTTAATGAGTTAATTACTGTCCATCCTTCTGCATCCGTTTCTTGATCTCTCCAATGAAAAACAATTTCTGGTTCTTTTTGCTCGTATATTTTAAGTAAATCTTTCATAAATTTCTTCTAGTAAATTTTCAACTTCAATTTGTTATAAATCTTTAATATTATTTTCAAAATAATTTCTTAAAGAGAAGTTAAAGTTGTGTCATTTAAAAAGTTTTTTTATTGTTATTATCGCTGTTAAAAACAGACTGTCACAAACTTACCATAAAAAAATGATAGCTCAAATATTTTGATTTAAAAATACTAAGTAATAAAAACAACTCCCGAAGAATGATCCTTTTTTGCCCCTGTAACACTACGCAAACAATTCACCTGATTTTCAACACGTAACAATCCTAAAAAAGCAAAAATTAAGGCTTCTTTGTAATTGATAAGTTCATTAGATTTAGTTTCTATTTTATTACTAGCATAAAATTGAATTCTACGCATTAAAAAAGAGTTAAAAACACCTCCACCAGTTAGTAAAACCGAATCATTTTTAAAAATAATTTTTCCTATTTGAGCCGCTGAATGTTCTGTAAATGTTCGTAAAATTGTTGGAATATCATGCTCCATTTTATCTATCAACGGAAAAACATTTGTCTGAACCCATTCTAATCCTAATGATTTTGGTGGCGCTTTTTCATAAAACTCTAAAGCGTTTAGTTCTTCTAATAATTCGAAATTTATATCACCTTTTTCTGCTATTTGTCCTTTATCATCATATTCAAAACCTAATTTTTGCACATAATGATTTAACACGGTATTTACAGCGCAAATATCAAAAGCTATTCTGTTTTTATTTTCTTTAAACGAAACATTTGCAAAACCACCAAGATTTACACAGTAATCATAATTAGCAAATAGTAATTCATCTCCTATAGGAACTAAAGGAGCTCCTTGGCCACCATAATTAACATCTTGGGTTCTAAAATCGCAAACCACTTTTTGATTGGTGATTTTAGAAATCACTTTTCCGTTACCAATTTGAAGTGTAATTCCTTTAGCTGGTTCATGTAAAATTGTATGTCCATGTGAGGCTATAAAATCAATATTTATAATATTATTTCTTTTAATAAAAGCATTAATCTCAGTTCCTAATAAACTACCATAGTCAACATCTAAAATATCTAAATTTTGTTTAGAAAACTGAATGGCTTTCTGAAGTCTTTCTTTCCACTCATTTTTATAAGGAATAGTATCCGAAGCAAGTATTTTAAAATTCTTATAATTCTTTTTATCAAACTGAATGTACACTAAATCTATTCCATCTAATGAGGTTCCAGACATCAAACCTATACTAAAGTAAAAATCGCTGTTCATATCTGTAAAAATACTAAAACTCTGTTGAAAATATGCTACGAAAAAAGTATCTTTGAAATCAATTTTTACGAATATAATAATCATATATAATGGATTTTAGTTTAACAGAAGAACACATAATGATTCGTGATGCAGCACGTGATTTTGCACAAAACGAATTATTACCAGGAGTAATTGAAAGAGACAATGCACAAACCTTTTCTAACGAATTAGTTCGTAAAATGGGTGATGTTGGTTTTATGGGGATAATGGTAGATCCTAAATATGGAGGAAGCGGAATGGATGCTATTTCTTACGTGTTAATTATGGAAGAGCTTTCTAAAATTGATGCTTCTGCCTCTGTTATGGTTTCTGTAAATAACTCATTAGTATGTTATGGATTAGAAGCATATGGAACTGAAGCACAAAAACAAAAATATTTAACAAAGTTGGCTACTGGTGAGCAAATCGGTGCATTTTGTTTATCTGAACCTGAAGCAGGATCTGATGCTACTTCACAAGCAACTACTGCCGAAGATAAAGGAGACTACTATTTATTAAATGGTACTAAAAACTGGATTACCAATGGAGGTCGTGCAGGTGTTTACTTAGTAATCGCACAAACCGATCGTAGTAAAAAACATAGAGGTATAAATGCTTTTATTGTAGAAGCAGGTACCGAAGGATTTCATGTAGGTCCTAAGGAAGATAAATTAGGAATTCGTGGTTCTGATACACATACATTACAATTTAACGATGTAAAAGTACCGAAGGAAAACAGAATTGGTGAAGACGGATTTGGCTTTAAATTTGCCATGAAAACTTTATCAGGTGGTCGTATCGGTATTGCTGCACAAGCATTAGGTATTGCATCTGGTTCTTACGAATTAGCTTTAAAATACTCTAAAGAACGTAAAGCATTCGGAACAGAAATCTGTAATCACCAAGCAATTGCCTTTAAACTAGCAGATATGCATACCGAAGTAGAAGCTGCAAGAATGTTAGTAATGAGAGCTGCCTGGGATAAAGACCAAGGTAACAACTACGATATGTCTGGTGCAATGGCTAAGCTATACGCTTCTAAAGTTGCTATGGAACAATCTGTTGAAGCGGTGCAAATTCACGGTGGTAACGGATTCGTAAAAGATTATCATGTAGAGCGTTTAATGCGTGATGCAAAAATTACTCAGATTTATGAAGGAACTTCAGAAATTCAGAAAATTGTAATTTCAAGAGGAGTTATCAAAGGATAAAATTATCTATTTAGGCATAGTCGATAACTATAAACTAAAAGTCCATCATTAAGTTGATGGACTTTTTATTATTTATATTTGAACCTCCTTTAAACCAATAAACAAATCAACTCTATATCACATTTTACCTATAACTGTTACCTTTTTATATGTGCGTTACCACAAGGGTCGCGCTTTCCGTACTCGCTTTTTATTCATCCTTCACAAAAGAGCTCAAACAAAACTGCAATCGCTAACGCGTGTATCTATAATTATACATCTTTAAAATCTAATT
>CAXHZZ010000118.1:0-4053 GCA_964021635.1 uncultured Tenacibaculum sp. | reverse complement strand
GAAATCGTTGTAGAAACGTAAAAAAGTTGGCATCTTTGTACACAACACAAAAATTAAACATGAATAACAAGCACATGACTCTTGGAGAGTTTATT
This sequence comes from uncultured Tenacibaculum sp., assembly GCA_964021635.1. Taxonomy (GTDB): domain Bacteria; phylum Bacteroidota; class Bacteroidia; order Flavobacteriales; family Flavobacteriaceae; genus Polaribacter. The sequence continues at coordinate 3,958 of CAXHZZ010000118.1, read as the reverse complement.
ATTGGAAATCAAAGAGATTTTAAATATTCTTCGGGAGAGCTATCTCGTTTAATAAACTCTATACGACTGGCTGCCAAAGTGGTAAACCACGAAATTAGAAAAGCAGGGCTAGTTGATATTACTGGTGCAGCCGGTGATGTTAATATTCAAGGTGAAGCACAACAAAAACTAGATGTTTTAGCGAATGATCTTTTTAAACAAACGCTAATTAACCGGGAAATTGTTTGTGGTATTGCAAGTGAAGAAGAAGATGATTTTGTTGTAGTTGAAGGTCAAACAAAAACAAATGAAAACAAATATGTTTTACTGATGGATCCTTTAGATGGTTCATCAAATATTGATGTAAACGTATCTGTTGGAACCATTTTTTCTATTTACAGAAGAGTTTCTCCAGATGGCACACCTGTTACCAAAGAAGATTTTTTGCAAAAAGGAAGTGAACAAGTAGCCGCAGGTTATGTTGCTTACGGTACCTCTACAATGCTAGTTTTTACAACTGGTAATGGCGTAAACGGATTCACATTAAATCCAGCTATCGGTACTTTTTACTTATCTCATCCAAATATACAATTTCCAGAAATTGGTAAAATATACTCAGTAAGCGAAGGGTATTTTACGTATTTTCAAGAAGGAATGAAGCGTTTTTTAATTCACTGTAAAGAATTAAACGAAGCTGATAACAGGCCTTATACCGCTCGTTACGTTGGTTCATTAGTTACAGATTTTCATAGAAATATGATTAAAGGTGGTATTTACGTATATCCATCAACTAAAATTACACCTAACGGAAAATTACGTTTATTATACGAATGTAACCCTATGGCATTTATCTGTGAGCAAGCTGGTGGTAAAGCTACTGATGGGTTTACGCGAATAATGGATATTACACCAACAGAACTACACCAACGCGTTCCTTTTTATTGCGGTAGTAAACAAATGGTAGAAAAAGCAGAAGGATTCATGAAGGAGTTTTCGGCTAATGAAAAACCAATTTATTAAACAATAACTATTATTTATACCTAAATAAATTATCGATAAGGCAAACAGTTGTTTGCCTTATTTTTTTGAATTAAATTTACATTTAGATTAACGAATTACTAACTTATTAAAAAATATACAATTATGGCTTTTGACTTACCAAAATTAGGATATGCATATGATGCATTAGAACCAAATATAGATGCTAAAACTATGGAAATTCACCATAGCAAACACCATAACGGATATACTACAAAATTAAATGCTGCTGTTGCTGGTACTGATTTAGAAGGAAAATCTATCGAAGATATTCTTACTAATTTAGATATGAGTAATGGTGCAGTTCGTAATAATGGAGGTGGTTTTTACAATCACTCTTTATTCTGGACAGTAATGAACCCAGAGGATAGAGGTTATTTATCTGGAGATTTAAAAGATGCTATTGAAGCTGAATTTGGATCTAAAGAGGCTTTTATCGAAGCTTTTTCTAAAGCTGCTGCAACTCAGTTTGGTTCAGGATGGGCTTGGTTATGTGTACATCCAGGTGGAAAGGTAGAAGTTTGCTCTACTCCAAACCAAGACAACCCATTAATGCCAGGTGTAACTTGTGGCGGAACTCCAATCTTAGGATTAGATGTTTGGGAACATGCTTATTACTTAAACTACCAAAACCGTCGTCCTGATTATATTGATGCTTTCTTTAAAGTAATTAACTGGAACGAGGTTGAAAAAAGATATGCTGACGCTAAATAGTAACCTTGTTACTTTTTAAATTCACGCTTATAAAAAAATCCGAAGTTTAAAAACTTCGGATTTTTTATTGCTTATATATTTAACACTCAAACTATTTTAAAAGAGCTTGCTCTATATCTGCAATTAAATCTGTTATATCCTCTACTCCAACACTCAAACGGATAAGAGAATCTGTAATTCCTATTTTTAAACGCGCTTCTTCCGGTATAGATCCGTGCGACATTGTTACAGGGTGATTTACCAAACTTTCTACACCGCCTAACGATTCTGCCAATGTAAATAATTTAGTATTCTCTAGAAACGTAAAAGCTGCCTGTTTACTTTCGTCCTTTAAACGGAAAGAAACCATTCCGCCAAAATCATCCATTTGTTTTTTAGCGATATCATGGTTTGGATGATTCTCTAAACCTGGGTAATAAACATCGCTCACTTTTGGATGTTTTACTAAATATGCTGCTACGGCTTTACCGTTTTCACAATGACGTTGCATGCGTAAATGCAATGTTTTAACACCTCTTAAAGCTAAAAACGAATCCATCGGGCCCGCAATAGCACCAGCAGCAAATTGTATAAAATGTAATTCTTCTGCCAACTTAGCATCTTTAACCATTAGAGCTCCCATTATTAAATCGGAATGCCCACCTAAGTATTTTGTTGCAGAATGCATTGTTATATCTGCACCTAAATCTAAAGGGCGTTGTAAATATGGTGTTGCAAATGTATTATCCACACCTACTAAAATAGTAGATTTTTTATCTTTTACAGCTTTAGTTATTAATGCTACATCTGCAATTTTCATTAACGGATTAGTTGGCGTTTCTAACCAAACTAACTTGGTGTTTTCTGATATTGCATTTGTTATATTTTCAATACTATCTGTATCAACAAATTTAAACCTTAAGCCATATTTCTCAAACATTCTAGTGAATAATCGATACGTTCCGCCATATAAATCATCACCTGCTATAACCTCATCACCCGGATTTAACATTCTTAAAACACAATCGATTGCTGCTAAACCTGATGAAAAAGCAAAACCGTGTGTTCCGTTTTCTAATGAGGCAAAAGCTTTTTCGAGCGCATTTCTCGACGGATTTCCTCCTCTAGAGTACCCATAACCTTTATGAACACCTGGACTAGATTGCGCATATGTAGAGGTTTGAAATATAGGTGGCATTACAGCACCTGTAGCCTCTTCATGCTCCTGACCGCCGTGTATTGTTTTTGTGTTGAATTTCATCTTTATATAAATTTAAAAACAAATTCTTAATTAACTTAACCCGTATTTACACTAACTTTAATAAAGCCATTATGGTTCCTAAATGAATTCCTTCATGTAAATTATTAAAAGAAATTGCTGATTCAATAGAATCTAGCGTAAAACCAAGGCTCGTTTCATAAGATTTGAATTCAGTAAAAATTCCTGCTTCATAGTCTTCCTTTAACGCATCTGGCAATCCTACTAACAACTCTTTCACTTCTTCAAACTCTTCTTCTGAAAATGTCTCTGTAGGTAAAGTTCCCTTCTTATAATTTTCTATTAACTCATCAGAAGCTAAACAATTTAAACCTGATAATTTATAATTTAATAATTGCTGTGTTACTACCAAATGAGCAACATTCCATGCAATATTATTTTTAAATCCTTCAGGAATTTTATGTAATTGCTCTATTGATAAATTATCGACTTTTTTAAAAACTAATTCTCTCGATTTTTTTAAAATTTCAAATTGCTTGTTCATTATTCTACTTATTTTAGCGTACATCAAAGATAATTATTAAACCATGAAGAAAGTATATTTTTTACAAACTTGTGATACTTGCCGACGTATAATGAAAGAAGTAAATATTGACGGATTTGAAAAGCAAGAAATAAAAACAAACGCTGTCACTTTTAATCAGCTAGAAGAAATGAGAAAACTAACAAACAACTACGAAAGTTTGTTTAACAAAAGAGCTAGATTATACAAAGAACGAGATTTAAAGAATAAGACAATTACCGAAGATGATTACAAAAAACTTATTTTAGAAGAATACACTTTTTTAAAACGTCCGGTTTTTATAGTTGATGACAACATTTTTATTGGTAATAGTAAAAAAGTAATTGAAGCATTAAAAAAAGTAGTGAATTAATAAACTAAAAAAAGCTTCAAAATCTAACGATTAAGAAGCTTTTTTGTTGGCCTACAAGGACTCGAACCTTGAATGTCGGTACCAAAAACCGGTG
>CAXHZZ010000117.1:0-4087 GCA_964021635.1 uncultured Tenacibaculum sp. | reverse complement strand
GAAGGTAATATTTCTTCAGATCGTTTAATAGCAATGATGAATGTTGTAAATGATGAATTGGTAATAGAACAAAAAGGAATTTATTCTGTAGAAAAATTTATTATTGCGCGTCGTTTAATGTATTGGCAAGTTTATTTGCATAAAACAGGCTTGGTTGCAGAAAATACTTTGGTAAATGTATTAAAAAGAGCAAAAGAATTAGCAACAAGAGGAATTGACTTACCAGCAGGAAAAGCATTAAAACATTTTTTATACAACCCAATTACAGAAAGTAACTTTACAAATAAAACATTAAAAATATTTTCGGAGTTAGATGATTACGATGTTATGTCGGCAATTAAAGAATGGGTTCATAATGATGATTTTATACTTTCATCTTTAGCAAAAATGATTATTCATAGAAATCTTTTAAAGATTGAAATTCAAGACGAACCTTTTACTGACAAGTATAAAGATGAAATTTATAAAAAGATTTCAGAAAATAAAGGTATCGAAAAAGAAGATTTAAATTACTTTGTTTTATCAAATAAGATTAAACATCAGGCATATAACACTAATAAGCCAATAAAAATTTATACAAAAAAAGGCAAGTTAAAAGATATAGCAAAAGCCTCAGATCAATTAAATTTAAAGGCTTTATCTAAACCAGTTATAAAGTACTACTTATGTTATCCTAAAAAAACAAGTTTAATTTAATTGTTAAATAATTCTAACAAGAGGTAATTAAACAAAAATAATTACTTTTGCATTCAATGAAATTTACAGCAGAACAAATAGCGGGTATATTAGAAGGAGAGATTTTAGGTGATTCTAATGCAGAAGTATCTAAACTTTCTAAGATTGAAGAAGGTACAAAAGGATCTCTTACTTTTTTATCTAACCCGAAGTATAACTCATATATATATACAACTAATGCAAGTATTGCAATAGTAAATAAAGACTTTGAATTAGAAAGAGAAATAACAACAACTTTAATAAAGGTTGATGATGCTTATGCTTCATTTTCTAAATTATTAGAATTTTATAATGAAGTAAAAAATAATAAACAAGGTAGAGAAAATCCACATTTCATAGCAGACTCTGCATCTGTAGGAAAAAATGAATACATTGGTGCTTTTGCTTATATAGGAGAAAATGTTGTTTTAGGAGAAAATGTAAAAATTTATCCGAACTCTTATATTGGAGATAATTCAAAAATTGGAGATAACACGACTATTTTTGCAGGAGTAAAAATTTATTCAGAAACAGAAATAGGATCTAATTGTAAAATTCACTCAGGAAGTATAATTGGTTCAGATGGTTTTGGTTTTGCACCTACCGAAAACGGAGAATATACTACCATACCCCAAATTGGGAATGTTATAATTGAAGATAATGTTGATATAGGCGCAAACTCAACAATAGATAGAGCTACATTAGGATCTACTATTATTAGAAAAGGAGTAAAGTTAGACAATCAGATACAGGTAGCGCATAATGTTGAAATAGGTAAAAATACTGTAATAGCATCGCAAACTGGTATTGCAGGATCAGCAAAAATTGGCGATAATTGCATGATTGGTGGGCAAGTTGGTATCGTGGGGCATATTACAATAGGTAATAATGTACGCATACAAGCACAGTCAGGAATAGGTAAAAGTATAAAGGATAATGATGTAGTTCAAGGTACACCAGCATTTGGGTATTCAGATTATAGCAAATCATATGTGTACTTTAAAAACTTACCAAAATTAGCAACAACAATACATAAAATTGAAAAAGAGTTAAATGCTCAAAAAATAAAAAATGAGTAAGCAACAAAAAACAATACAAAACGAAATTACATTATCTGGTGTAGGATTGCATACGGGTAATGAAGTAACAATGGTATTTAAACCAGCTCCAATAAATCACGGATTTGCATTTGTAAGAGTTGATTTAGAAGGTGCACCGATAATACAAGCAAAAGCAGAGTTTGTAACCAATACCCAAAGAGGAACAAATATTGAGAATAAAGGTGTACAAATTCAAACTTCTGAACATGTCTTAGCAGCAGCCGTAGGCTTAGATATAGATAATTTAATTATAGAAATTAATGCTTCTGAACCACCTATTATGGATGGTTCTTCAAAGTTTTTTGTTAAAGCCTTAGAAGAAGCTGTTATTATAGAGCAAGATGCGCCAATAGAAGAGTATGTTGTAAAAGAAGTTATTTCATATAAAGATGAAGCCACAGGTAGTGAAATTATTTTAATGCCTTCTGATGAATATCAAGTAACGACAATGGTTGATTTTGGAACTAAAATATTAGGTACCCAAAACGCTACCTTAGATAAAATTTCAGATTTTAAAGAACATATTTCGGCAGCAAGAACTTTTAGTTTTTTGCATGAAATAGAAATGTTATTAGAACACAATCTTATTAAAGGAGGCGATTTAAATAACGCAATTGTATATGTTGATAAAGAATTATCTGTAAGTACTACAGAAAAATTAAAGAAAGCTTTTAATAAAGAAGACATTAAAATACAATCTAACGGAATTTTAGATAACCTAGAATTACATTGGGCAAACGAAGCAGCACGACATAAGTTATTAGATGTAATTGGTGACTTAGCTTTGGTAGGAACTCGTATTAGAGGTAAAGTTATAGCGAATAAACCAGGACATTTAGTAAATACAGTTTTTGCTAAAAAACTAGCTAAAATAATTAAGTTAGAGAAACGTAATAACGTTCCTAAATACGACTTAAATCTACCTCCATTAATGGATATTCACCAAATAATGGATGTTTTACCTCATAGACCACCGTTTTTATTAATTGATAGAATTTTAGAGTTATCAGATAAACATGTGGTAGGGATGAAAAATGTAACAATGAATGAAAATTTCTTTGTTGGTCATTTTCCAGGAGCACCAGTAATGCCAGGAGTTTTACAGGTAGAAGCAATGGCGCAATGTGGTGGTGTATTAGTCTTAAATACAGTACCAGATCCAGAAAATTATTTAACATATTTTATGAAAATGAATAATGTTAAGTTTAAACAAAAAGTATTGCCAGGAGATACACTTACTTTTAAGTGTGAGTTGATAACACCTATAAGAAGGGGTATTTGTCATATGCAAGCATATGCTTATGCTAACGGAAAAGTAGTGGCAGAAGCAGAATTAATGGCACAAATATCAAAAAAACAATAGTTTTATGAATCAACCACTTGCGTACGTACATCCACAAGCAAAAATTGCTCGAAATGTTGTAATAGAACCTTTTACAACCATACATTCTAATGTAGAAATAGGTTCAGGAACTTGGATAGGATCTAATGTTACTATTATGGAAGGAGCTCGTATCGGTAAAAATTGTAGAATTTTCCCTGGTGCAGTAATTTCTGCTATTCCTCAAGATTTAAAATTCGCAGAAGAAGAAACAACAGTTGTAATAGGTGATAATGTAACTATACGAGAGTGCGTTACCATTAACAGAGGTACTGCGGATAGAATGAAAACGGTTATTGGAGACAATTGTTTAATAATGGCATACTGCCATATTGCGCACGACTGTTTGGTAGGCGAAAATTGCATTTTTTCTAACAATACAACTTTGGCAGGACATGTAACTGTAGGAGATAACGTAGTTTTAGCAGGTATGGTTGCGGTACATCAATTTGCATCAGTAGGTAACCATGCTTTTGTAACTGGAGGATCTTTGGTTCGTAAAGATGTTCCGCCATATGTAAAAGCAGCTCGTGAACCATTATCATACGTAGGAATTAATTCTGTAGGTTTACGAAGAAGAGGATATGCAATAGAGAAAATTAGAGAAATTCAAGACATATACAGAATTTTATTCCAACAGAATTATAATAATTCTCAGGCAATTGATATAATAGAAGCAGAGATGGAGGCAACTTCTGAACGTGATGAAATTATTCAGTTTATAAAAGATTCACATCGTGGTATTATGAAAGGATACTTTAAATCAAACTAAGTACAAAATTAAATAGTTGAATAGTTAATTTTATTCAACATAAAATAAATTAAAGAATGGCATCTACATCAGATATTAAAAACGGATTATGTATGAGATACAACAACGATATTTATAAAG
>CAXHZZ010000116.1:0-4251 GCA_964021635.1 uncultured Tenacibaculum sp. | reverse complement strand
TTAGTTTTTTAATGACATACAGCGAAAAAGCAACTTATGAAGATGTTCTTTTTGAAGTTGCGTCCTCATTAGGAACAGTAGGTTTAAGTAGAGGAATTACTGAAGATTTATCTGATATTGGGAAGTTCTTAATTATTATTTTAATGTTTATTGGTCGTGTTGGTGTTCTAACTTTCGGTTTTGCACTTTTAGCTATGAAACACAAAGAAAACGAAAAACACATTAAAGATGATTTAGCTGTATAAATAAGGCCATTATAATTCATAAAAACAAAAAATATTTTTTAATATAGAGCTTGAATGTTTTAAAAATTTATTTACATTCTTAATTAAAATGAACATAATAAATCTTGATAAAGCGAATTAAAATCGTCGTAATATTAAAGTTATCGGCAAACAAAAAATAAAAGTAAAATACTATAACCTATTAATTAACTAAAATATTTACTAATATATTAATTCGAGCAAATCAAATACATGATTCTATTACTTAAAAAAATCTATGAAAGACTTGTTAATCATAACAAGTTGCTAAAATATACTCACTATATCATTAAGGAGGTTTCACTAATTATGATAACTATGTCTGGAAATAATTGGAACAAAAGTAAAATGAAATACAATAACGATTATAAGTTAAAATATTTATTATCAATTTTGATAATTTTAATCGTCGTTAATAGTACGAATGCACAGTTAGAACTCGAATCTTTTATAGATACTGGTGAAAACAATGTATCTGAAGGTGCTTTTATAAAAAATGCCTATAGAGGTAATTATCAGTATAAAAAATACAATATTGAAACTGGAATACAATTTGATCTAATGAGTAGTAATCCAAACACACTTACTGGAGTTGATATCATAGGTTCTAGAAAATTTTTAATTAAAAAATTTTTCCTTTGATGTTAAAGTTTTTTTTATGCTAAATAGATTTTCAGATTTAATGTATGAAACAAATTACGGAATACGATTAGAAACAAAAAAACTTAAACATATCCTTTTTGAAATTGGTACAAATTTTAAAACATATGCAATAAATGCAGAAGCCAGAAAAGAATATAACATTGATAAATCTAATAGTAAATTGCATGAAAATTATATTGTAATGTACTTAGCTACTGTTTTCCTTAAAACTCACGATAGTGATTGGAATGTTGGTTTTTCTGTTACTAATTTTGATTATTATGCTATTGATCAATTGGTTCATCCTCGTATTAATTTACAAATGAAGTATAAATTAATTCCTAATCTTATATCTTGATTCATGGTATAGACGTTCTGGTATTTTTAATATCAGTGCTAATCATTTTGGTTATTTTTTTAGATGAGGTATAAAATGGAAAATATGAAAATAAAAACACTATTACCTTGCTTATTACTCACCTTATTGTCTTGTGACGATAATGAATTTCGTGGTTTTTTCACCTCTTATGAAGATGCTAATAAACGTTTTGAACAATCTCTTAACTGGAATAAACAATATGGATATTCTGAACTAAATTTAGATAAAAACACGTATGCGTTGCATTTAATGGGAGATTCACATATTGGCGGAATAAAAGGTATAAACGCTTTCTTTAAAGATGCTATAGATAAAGAAGCAACAGCTGCAGTGTTATTAGGCGATTTAACATCAGGTCGTAAAGATGATTATGATTTTTTTGCAGAGAACATTCCTTCTAAAGATTTACTGATGTACTTTCCTATTGCAGGAAATCATGATTTATATTTCGATGGTTGGAAAAGCTTTTATTCTTTATTTGGTTCCTCTTCTTACTACTTTGTTGTAAATACTCCAGCTGCAAGCGATCTTTTTATTTGTTTAGATACGGGTGGCGGAACTTTAGGAGACAAACAGTTAAAATGGTTTAAAAAACTTTTAGAAACGAAAAGAAAAGATTACAGATACTGCAATGTATTTACTCATAACAGTCTGTTTCGCTTAGACTCAAAATCTAACCTACCACTTATAGGCGAAGAAGTGCAAGTTTTATTAGATTTATTTATAAGACACCGCGTAGATGTTGTTGCTACTGGCCATGACCACAAGAAAAATTCTACTATTTTAGGTAATACAACGCACATTATTGTGGATGATTTAAAAGATGATAATAAAAACCCCAATTATTTAAAACTAAATTTTACAGAAGAAAAAATTGATTATAACTTTATTAAACTTTAATTATTTCCTCTTAACCTAATTACAAAAAATTGCTTGCTCTATCTAATTTTAAAAGATTTAGCAAGCAATTTTTATTAGAAAGTAAGCATTTATAAAATTACTTATTCTAAACCTTCCATTTCTTTATCATAAAACTCTCCTGCTTTATCCATTAAATCTGCTAGTTCGGTGGTAATATCCTCTTCCTTTTCTCCCGTTAAATCTTCAAACCACTCTACTTCATCATCTTTTAAATTGATTAAAAAACGTGGATATTCGGTATGTAAGACAAAAATATCTTCTGGATGATTGCTATTATCTGCTAATAAAAATTTAGGTAAATTCATAAAAAACGTATTATTTATATTTTATTTATCCCCAATAACTGGGTTTCTTTCAATCAATTTTAAAGTTAATCTGTTAAATCTAATAAAAAGTAAAATAGATGCTGTTGTTAAACCTGCTAATAAACCTAACCAAATACCAAAACTACCATACGTTTCTTCAGTTCCTAAAAAATAACTGATAGGAAAACCGACAACCCAATACGATATAAAAGTAATTATTGTTGGTATTTTAACATCTTGTAATCCTCTTAGTGCTCCTAATATTACAACCTGAATACTATCTGATATTTGAAAAATAGCTGCAGCTATTAATAAATTTGCTGCAATTTTCATTACTTCCATATTATCCGCATAGTTTTCGGCATCACTTAAATCTACATATAAATTAGGAAGTGATTTGTGAAATAAGTAAAATAAGGTTGCGAAACCTATTGCTAATATTATTCCTAACAAAAAGATAGAAAAAGCGATTCTTCTTAGCTCTATAAAGTTTTTTAATCCTTTTTGATTTCCTACTCTAATCATAGAGGCAACTCCTAATCCCATAGCTACCATAAATGTCATTGATGATAAGTTTAAAGCTATTTGATTTGCTGCTTGTGCATTTTTACCTAGCAATCCACTTAACCAAATGGCTGCCGTAAAAATAGCAACTTCAAAAAACATTTGCATTGCACTTGGCGTGCCTAAATTTATTATTTTACGAAGCATTAATTTATCGAGCACAAATAATTTAATATTTGTTACTAATAGCTTCGAGCGTTCTTTTCTTTTTAAAATCCACCAAAGGTGAAATACCATTACAAACCTAGATAATAAGGTTCCGTATGCCGCTCCTACAATTCCCATTTCTGGAAAACCAAATTTCCCAAAAATCAACAAATAATTTAAAATTACATTTATAACATTTGCTAAAATTGTAGCATACATTGGGTAACGGGTCATCGACAAACCATCACTAAATTGTTTAAATGCCTGAAAAACAATCATTGGAATTAAAGAAAAAGCGACCAAATTTAAATACGGAATCGCTAATTCAACAACTTCTAAAGGTTGCTTCATTAAATACATTAAAGGTTTTGACAAAAAAACTAAAAGAAACATTAAAATCCCTATGGTGGTACATAAAAACAAACCATGTTTAAAGGTAGATTTTGCTTCTTTAAAATTATTAGAAGAATCAGCTTCGGCAATTAAAGGAGTAATTGCTGTTGAAAAACCGATTCCTAAAGACATAGCAATAAACATGAAACTATTTCCTAAAGAAACAGCCGCTAACTCTGCTGTTCCTAATTGCCCTACCATAATATTATCTATAAAACTTACAAAAGTGTGTCCTAACATCCCTAACATTACAGGTGCCGCAAGCTTTAGGTTATATTTAAACTCTGATGTATATTGTTGTATGTTCAAAAGGTATTGTATTTCAAAACGCGAAGATAACTTTTTTAACAGTCCACTATCTTTATCTTCTTCATTTTTTAATTAATTTAATTACCTTTGATTTTTATAAAAACAAACAGAAAATGGCTACAATAACACTTAAAGGAAACTCTATAAATACCACAGGAAATTTACCAGAAAACGGTAGTAAAGCAACTGAATTTTCTTTAGTTGCAACAGATCTATCAATTAAAAAACTAACTGATTTTTCAGGTAGCAGACTAATTTTAAATATTTTCCCTAGTGTAGATACTGGTACGTGTGCAACATCTGTTAGAGAATTTAATAAAAAAGTTGC
>CAXHZZ010000115.1:0-4266 GCA_964021635.1 uncultured Tenacibaculum sp. | reverse complement strand
TACAATCAATTAAATTTAGATATTTTAAACATAGCTAAAAGTTTTATACATTTAGCAGGTAAAGCTCACGATTTAAAGAAAACTTCTGAGGATAAAGAATATTTTGAAGTTAACACAGAGTTGACAAAAAAACTATTTAATCAATTTTTAGAAAGTGAGTGTGAAGTATTTATTTATATGAGTTCTGTAAAAGCGGTTGCAGATGAAGTAGAAGGTGTTCTAACCGAAGAAGTAACACCAAATCCAGTAACGGTGTATGGAAAATCTAAATTAGCAGCAGAAAAATATATATTATCTAAAGAGATACCGGATGGTAAGAGGGTGTACATATTAAGACCTTGTATGATTCATGGGCCAAATAATAAAGGAAACTTAAACCTGTTATACAGTTTTGTATCTAAAGGGATACCCTATCCTTTTGGAAAATATGAAAATAAAAGATCTTTTGTTTCAGTAGAAAATTTGTGTTATGTGATTAATGAATTAATAGATAACACTAATATAGAATCAGGTGTTTATAATGTTGCCGATAATGAATCACTATCCACAAAAGATTTGGTGAAAATAATGGGAGAGGTTACAAATAAACCTGCTAAAATTTTGAAGACGCCTAAATTTTTAGTGAACACTTTAGCCAAATTAGGTGACATCTTACCTTTACCAATAAATTCGGAAAGGTTACAAAAGTTAACAGAAAACTATGTGGTTTCTAATCAAAAAATTAAAAATCAAATAGAAAAAGAACTACCTTTATCCGCAGAAAAAGGAATAGAAAAAACGATAGCATCATTTTAATATTTATGAAAATCTACGTACTTGTTACTTTACTTTTAGCAGTATTATCTTATGTATACTTAAAATTAGCAATTAAATTTAAGATAATTGATAAACCAAATCAAAGAAGTTCTCATACAAAAATTACTGTTAGAGGTGGCGGAATTATTTTTCCGATTGCCATTCTATTGTTTTTTATTTTAAACGATTATCAATACCCTTATTTTGTTTTAGGCGTTTTTTTGATTTCAGTGATAAGCTTTTTAGATGATATTTATACCTTAAGCTCTAAAATTAGATTTCCTTTTCAGTTTTTAGGAGTCTTTTTAATTTTATATCAAGTTGATTACCCTTTTTCTCCAATTTATTTATATGTTTCATTCTTGTTTTTAGGTATTGGAGTTGTAAATATGTTCAATTTTATGGATGGGATTAATGGCATAACGGGCTTATATTCTTTAGCAGTGATCTTGGGGTTGTTTATGATTAATAATTCTGAAAATATTGTAGATAATAATCTGTTAATATATACAACAATATCCTTAGTTATTTTTGGATATTATAATTTTAGAAGAAAAGCACTGTTTTTTGCAGGGGATATAGGTAGTATTGCAATAGGGTTATTTATGTATTTTGTAGGTTTTTTAATGGCAATAAAATTAGCATCACCATTAATCTTATTGATAATAATTGTTTACGGAGCCGATGCGGGCAATACGTTGCTGTACCGTAAAATTTTTACAAAAGAAAGCATTTTCGATCCACATAGGCATCATATTTATCAAAAATTAGTAGATGTTTACAAAATTTCTCATTTAAAGGTTGCGGGTATTTATGCAATACTGCAATTGCTTGTTAATTTTATAGTTTATAAAACGTATAATCTAAAATTGTCAATACAGTTTATCGTTTTTTTTGCATTAATATTTATTTTTATCTTGGGTTACATATTTTTGTTTAGGAAAATAAAACAAGATTTAGCTTTAAAAAATGAGTAAAAGAATAGCGCTTTCGAGTAGTAATATCTCTGTGGACTTACCTTCAGAAATAAATACTACTAATTATAATGTTATTGCTGATTTTGAAGGTAAACTCGAAAAATACCTTGGAGCAAAAAAACATGTTGTAGCTCTAAATTCTGGAACCTCGGCAATTCATTTAGCTTTAATTTTAAGCGGAGTTACAGAAGGAGATGAAGTTTTATGTCAATCTTTTACCTATGTTGCAACGGCAAATCCTATTTTATACCAAAAAGCAAAACCAGTTTTTATTGATAGTGAGTCAGATACTTGGAATATTTGTCCGAAACACTTAGAACGAGCAATTAAAGACAGAATTGCCAACGGGAAAAAACCTAAAGCAATTATTATCGTTCATTTATATGGAATGCCGTGTAAAATTGAAGAAATTGTGGCTATTGCTAAAAAGTATCAAATAACTTTAATTGAAGATGCTGCAGAAGCACTAGGTTCTGTTTATAAAGATCAAAAATGTGGAACTTTCGGTGATTTTAGTATTTTTTCTTTTAATAATAATAAAATAGTATCCTCATTTGGAGGTGGCGCATTAGTTTGTAACAATATTGAAGAAAAAATAGAAGCTATTTTTTTAGCAACGCAAGCTAAAGATAAATCAGAATTCTATTCACATTCTAAATTAGGGTTTAACTATAGAATGAGTATTATCGCTGCGCTAATTGGTGCTGAAGAATTAAGTCATTTAAGAGAATATGTAAGTGCAAGAATCGCGAATCATCAAAATTATAAAAGTCTTTTAGAAGATGTTGATGGTGTTTCATTATTAAAAGAAAATGATGATTTTATGAAATCAAATCATTGGTTAAGTTGTATTTTGATTGATTCTAAGACTTCAGAATTTACTAATAAGAATTTACGAGATCAGTTCGAAAAAGACAATATCGAATCAAGACCGCTATGGAAACCTTTACATTTACAAACAATTTTTGAAAATTGTGTTTATTATGGAGAAAATATAGCAGAAAACTTATTTAAAAAAGGGTTATGTTTGCCTTCTAGTTCCAATTTAACAAAAAAGGATTTTAATCGAATATCAAATTCAATTCAGAAATTTTTGTAAATTCGTTCTTTATATCCCAAAAAATAATGATAAGAAATTTTTTTTTAAAAGCATTAAATAAATACGCCTCTAAATGGGTTGTTTTTGCAATTGATATTCTTCTTGTTTGTTTGTCTTTTATTTTGGCCTATTCTATTAGATTAGATATCAGTTTCAATTTTGATTTTAATACAATTATACCGCAATTAACCGTCATCTTTTTGGTTGCAGCAATTAGTTTTTTAATAATTGGTTCTTACAAAGGGGTTATTAGACATACAGGAACCAAAGATGTTTTTAACGTTTTTATTGGTGTTACCATTTTAAGTATTAGTTTAAGTTTTATTGTTGTTCTTAATCAGTTATTTAAGATCAACCCATCTTTTACAATTCCGAATTCTATCATATTAATACATTATTTAGTATCTGTTTTTGTGTTGATAGTTAGTAGATATGTTTTTAAAGCATTTTACGAAATTATATCTACAGAGTTAGACACGATAACAAATGCTTTAATTTATGGTGCTGGAGATTCAGGAATTATAACTTATGGTGCTTTAAATAGAGAAAGAAAGGGAAATTATCAGATTTTAGGTTTTATAGATGATGATAAAAATAAAGTTAACAAAAAAATTGATAGAATTCGTGTTTATGATATATCTATGATAGATCAAGCTTTTATAGATAAACATGATATTACAGAAGTTATTATTTCGATTCAGAAAATTAAACCAAATAGGTTGTTAGAAATAACCGACAGTTTGATAAAATTAAATGTAGAAGTTAAAATTGTACCGCCTTTAACTAAATGGATTGATGGAGATTTACAAGCAAATCAAATTAAGCAAGTAAATATTGAAGATTTGTTAGATAGAGAACAAATTTTAATTGACAACCCTATTGTACAAAGAGAAGTAGAAGGTAAGGTGATTTTAGTTTCAGGTGCAGCAGGTTCTATAGGAAGTGAAATTTCTAGACAATTGAGCCTTTATAATTGTAAATTAATTGTTTTAATTGATCAGGCAGAATCACCTTTGTATGATTTACAGCAAGAATTGATTCAGAAAGGTGTTACAAACTTTGTTGCTATTGTTTCTGATGTAAGAGATAAATTTAAAATTTCAAGAATTTTTAAAAAATACAAACCGCAAAGAATTTTTCATGCCGCAGCATATAAACATGTACCTTTAATGGAAAAATCTCCTTACGAAGCAATAAAGGTGAATGTTTTAGGAACAAAAAATTTGGCAGATTTAGCTATTGAAAATAAAATAGAGCGATTTGTTATGGTTTCTACGGATAAAGCTGTAAACCCAACCAACGTAATGGGAGCATCTAAGAGAATAGCTGAACTATATGTGAGTTGTGTTAGTAAAAAGTCTAAAAAAACCAAATTTACAATTACTCGATTTGGTA
>CAXHZZ010000114.1:0-4272 GCA_964021635.1 uncultured Tenacibaculum sp. | reverse complement strand
AAATCAAACAACTCCATTTATGAAAAGTTAGATGCTGACACCAATAATTAAATTACTATTTTCGCAAAAAAAAATGAATTAATGCAAAAAGCAACAAAAATCATATTAGTATTTGCTGTACTAATTTTCACTTCATGTGTTTCTAAAAAGAACATTGTATATTTTCAGAACGATGCTATACAGCAATCTCAAATAAACAACACTTATAAAACTACTTTTAAACCTAGCGATTTAGTTCAAATTACCATATCTGCGTTAGACCTAGAAGCGGTTAAACCTTTTAACCTGCCTGCGGTTACCTATGCCACAACAACAAATAATGTTGTTGGTACGCCGCAACAGCAGTCATATTTAATAGACAGTGAGGGTTTCATTGAATTCCCGCTTTTAGGAAAAATAAAAATTGGAGGTCTTACAAGAACGGAAGCTATTTCTTTTTTAAAGAATAAATTATCTCCAGATTATGTGAAGAACCCTACGATTAACATTAAAATTTCTAATTTTTCGGTAACTGTTTTAGGAGATGTTAAAAGACCAGGTCGATTTACCATTCCTAACGAACGCATATCTGTTATAGAAGCTATTGGTTTGGCTGGTGATTTAAATATTTCTGGTATGAGAAATATTGAAGTAAAGCGAGAAGAAAATAAAAAAATTACGACCTATCGTTTAGATTTACGTTCTAATACCATTTTTACCTCTCATGCCTACTATTTACAACAAAATGATGTTGTTTATGTACAACCAAACAAAGCTACCTCTCAATCTGCAGCCTATAACCAGAATACAGGATTGTTTATTTCTGTTGGTTCTGTTATTATTTCTTTAATTTCTATTTTAACAAGATAATTTAATATGAGTGAAAATCAATATTCTTCAGAATTAAATGAAAATGACACGATCAATATAAGAGCTGAGCTAGAAAAATACTTAATTCACTGGAAATGGTTTGTTTTAGGTATTATTGTTTCTTTAGTCTTTTCTTTTCTGTATTTAAGGTACAGCACTCCTAAATACAGTGCACATACTACCATTTTAATTAAAGATGATAAAAAAGGGGCGCTTTCAGACGGACTTGCTGCCTTTGAAGATTTAGGTATTGTAGGTGGATCTAATAAAAACATCGATAATGAAATTGAAATCCTTAAATCTAGGAAACTAGTACGTGATGTTATTAATAAACTACATTTAAACGTTACCTACTTTACGAAAGGAATCATAAAAGAGTCTGAAATTTACCATAACAAATCTATTTCTTTTATTTCGATAAACACGTCGGGAGTTCCGTTTGAGAAACTAGACACTCTTTTTAACATTCAAGTAGTGTCTGCTAAAAAGTTTAAACTTATAGATCAAGATGGTTTGATAACCTCAGAACATGCCTTTGATGAAATCATTAAAGATGCTAATTTAGGGGAATTCAACATTGCTAAGAGTACCACATTTAATAACGATGTTATCGGTGAAGATATTAAGATTGTACTAAAACCTATAGATGACGTAATTGATTTTTATAAAGAAGGTATTTCTATTGCTCCTATCGGTAAAAAGTCGAGTGTTTTAAAAATATCGCTACAGTCTGTTATTAAAGAAAAAGCAGAAGACATTTTAAATGCACTAGTTCTTATATACAATGAAGATGCTATTCTTGATAAAAAGGAAGTTTCAGAAAAAACCAATAATTTTATTACCGAACGTTTAAAAAACATAGGTAAAGAATTAGCGAAGTTAGATGATAATGTAGAAACCTTTAAGGACAAAAACAACATTACCGATATAAAGTCAGAGGCTCAATTAACGCTTCAAACAAATACGGAAAATCGTCAACAATTAATAGCAGCTACTACGGAGTTAAATTTAGCTAAATCGTTAAATCAAGAGTTAAATAATGATGATTACCTGCCTGCTAATCTTGGCTTGTCAGACGCAAACATCGGAACATCGATTACTGAATACAATCAATTAATAGCCAAATTAAAACGTTTAAAAAAGAGTGCTGGAGTAAAAAATACTGTTTTCATTCAAGTACAAGATGACCTCTCAAACCTTAAAAGTGCTTTAAAGCAAAGTCTTAACAATGCTGTTAATTCTTTACAGATTAAAGTAAATAGTTTACAACGTGAATCGGGGCGATTTAATTCTAAAATCTCTTCAATACCTTCTAAAGAAAGAGAGTTTTTAGACATTGCACGTCAGCAAGAAATTATTGCGGAACTTTACTCTTATTTATTAAAAAAGAAAGAAGAAACGGCCATCTCATTAACAGCTACTGCTGTACCAAATGCAAAAGTTATCGATACAGCATACGGCTCTAACATTCCTGTAAGCCCTAAAAGAAAAATCATATACCTAGCAGCAATATTATTAGGTTTAATTATTCCTTTTATAATAATCTACTTAAGAGACTTGTTAGATACAAAGGTACACTCCAAAAAAGATATTGAAGATCTTACAACAATTCCTTTCTTAGGAGACATTCCACACTCTGTAACTAAAGAGAAAATAGTAATCAATGCAGGAGCTCGATCTAGTACGGCAGAAGCATTTAGATTGATTCGAACCAATTTAGATTTTATGCTGCCTCAAAAAACGAATAATAAAGGAAAAACAATTTTTGTTACTTCTACCACAAGTGGTGAAGGAAAATCTTTTACCTCTATTAATTTAGCAGCTTCTTTATCGCTATCAGGTAAAAAGGTTGTTTTAGCGGGTATGGATTTAAGAGCTCCTAAAATTACTGAATACTTAGAAATTGAAGACAAAAAAGGAATTACCAATTTTCTTACCAACGACAGTATTACCTTAGATTCTTTAAAATTTACGATTGATGAGATTCCTAATTTAGATATCATAGCTTCAGGAGCAATTCCGCCGAACCCTGCAGAATTGCTGATGACGGATAAAATTGGTTCAATTTTCAGTGAACTAGAAGACAACTATGATTATGTAATTATAGATACTGCTCCTGTAAACTTGGTAACAGATACTTTGTTAATTTCTAAATATGCTGATATTGTTTTATATGTCGCTAGGGCAAATTACCTAGACAAACGCATGTTGGTTGTTCCACAAAGTCTGTATAAAGATAAAAAGCTACCTAAATTAGCCATCGTTTTAAACGATACAGATATGAATCGTGGGTATGGTTACGGCTATGGATATGGTTACGGCTATGGTCTAGCAGAAGAAGATAACAAACCTTGGTATAAAAAAATATTTTAAAAATTCAGATATTAAAAAAGGAAGCACATGTGCTTCCTTTTTTAATATCTGAATTTTTTATTGTTTTCTAACAAATGTTCAAGTTGCTTTTTTGTTTTAGCACTTCCTATGGTATTCAATAGCTTTAAGTGGTTATGATGGTGCGTATCGGTACCTACAAAATCGTATAAATTTTCTTTTAATAGTTTTTGTGCTGTCTTTTGCACTCCCTTTCCATATTGCTCCGTTAAAGACAGCAAATTCAACTGAAATACACAACCCGCTTTTTTCAACTTATAATACTCATTAAAATCATTATGGTAAAAACTATAGCGTTCAGGATGTGCTAGTACCGGTTTGTATCCCTTTAGTTGAATTTCATATAAAACATCGTATAAATTATACGGCGCATTAAAATACGACATCTCCACAAGAATATAAGTATCCTTTAATGTTAAAATATCATCGTTCTTTAAACGCTGCATAAACTGTTCGTCCATCATGTATTCGGCAGCAGCTGTTATGCTTATATCTTGTATACCTCTTTGTGCTAGCTCATTTCTTACCTCTTGCAGCTTGCGCTGTATTAGTTCAGTAGAATTAGGGTATACATCGCCCAGCACATGCGGCGTTGTAATGAAGTTTTTTATTCCGTATGAATACATTTTCACTATTAATGAAATGGAATCTTCTATATCCTTGGCACCATCATCAATTCCTGGTAAAAGATGTGAATGAATATCAACAAAACCTTCTGGAAAAAATCCTTGCAAAGAAATTTCTTTTTTCTTGAAAAAAAACATAATTATAGCGCTCTTATTTAAGTACAAATTTAATACATTAATTATAGAACAAACTTTATGCCGCGATTAATTATATAAACCCATTATATTACATAGTCTTTTTTTAAATTGGTTGCTTATATTTGAAGTAAAAACTATATAATGATATTAATTGCAGATGGAGGCTCAACAAAAACAGATTGGATTGCACTAAACGCTCAAAAAAAAGAGCTCTTTAGGGTTACATCTATGGGTTTGAACCCTTCCGTTATAGCAAAAGAAGAATTAT
>CAXHZZ010000113.1:0-4362 GCA_964021635.1 uncultured Tenacibaculum sp. | reverse complement strand
AAAGAATTGAATCCTACTTTAAAAACATTAGATTATTAACTACTTTTGATGCGATGCTGAAACAAGTTCAGCATGACGAAATGCATAATAAAAATATAAACGCGAACGTCACATTGAACTTGATTCAGAGTCACATGATAAAAAGAAACGTAATTACAGAATATACTTGCTAATCTGATTTTGAACTTTTTATCAGTATAACGAAAAAACAAAAAATGACACTTCAAGAAAGAGATAAAAAACATTTGTGGCATCCGTTAAAACAACACCAAACACATCCTGATAGTTTAGGAATTGTAAGAGCCAAAGGATGTATTTTAACCGATGAAAATGGCAATGAATATATCGACGCTATTTCATCTTGGTACACTTGTATGTTTGGGCATTGTAATGATTTTATTACCAATCGTGTTTACCAGCAAATGCAAACATTAGATCAAATAATGTTTAGTGATTTTACACACGAACCTGCTGTTAAATTATCCGAAGAACTGATTAAAATTCTTCCTAAAAATCAAAATAGAATTTTCTTTAACGACAACGGATCAACAGCGGTAGAAGCGGCTATTAAAATGGCATTGCAATACTATTTTAATAAAGGTGAAAAACGAACTACTTTCATTGCTTTTGAAGATGGTTTTCATGGTGATACTTTCGGCGCGATGTCGGTTTCTGGCTTATCGGCTTATAACGGTCCGTTTGAAGATTTTTTAATGGACATTGAACGTATTCCTGTTCCGAACGGAAAAAACAATCAAGAAATTTTAAATCAGTTAGAAAAAATCGTTTCCAAAAATGATATCGCTGGCTTTATTTACGAACCTTTAGTACAAGGTGCTGCCGGAATGAAAATTCATGAAGCAGAAGATTTAAACGAGATTTTAAATTTTTTCAAAGAAAATAATATTTTAATGATTGCTGATGAAGTAATGACTGGTTTCGGTAAAACAGGAAATCATTTTGCTTCGGATGAAGTTGCTACAAAACCAGATATTATTTGTTTAAGTAAAGCTTTAACTGCTGGTTTAGTGCCGATGGCAATTACTTCTTGTACCGAAGAAATTTACAATACTTTTTTAAGCAATGATATTGCAAAAGGTTTTTTTCATTGCCACACCTATTCAGCAAATCCTATTGCTTGTAGCGCTGCTTTGGCAAGTATCGAGTTACTACAAACTATAGAGATTCAAGAAAGCATTCAAACTATTATAGCTTCTCACAAAACGTTTGAACAACGTATTAAAAAGCATCCAAAAGTAACCACTACACGTACTAAGGGTGTAATTTTAGCAATCGATTTAAAAACAAATGCAAATCGTTACGGTACTTTACGAGATCAATTATTAAAACACTTTATGAATGACGGCGTATTCTTGCGCCCGTTAGGAAATACCATTTATATTCAACCGCCTTATGTAATTACAAAAGAGCAGTTACAAAAAGTATACAATACTATCGAAAAGGTTTTAGATATCTTCTAAAACCTTTTCTTGTGCTAATAAATTAATTTCTTCTTGTGTTTCTTTAATACGCACATATAAATCTTCATAAACCCATTCACCATTAGTTTTTATTCCGCGAATAATTAATGTTCCTTTTCCGTTGGATCCCGAAATTGGAATTGAGAAATCAACATCTCCTTCATCATTATTTATTGATATATTTCCTGATGGAATTCCGTCTTTTTCAATTGGTTCTCCTAAATAACGAAGTACTTCTTTATTTTTAGAAGCTTGTTCTATAGCATACTCTACAGGCGTAGCATTTGTAATCATTTCTGATATGCCAAAAAACGCAGCGCCAATACCAAAAACAAACAATAAAATAAGTCCGATACATCCGCAGCCACAACCACCAACAGGTACTACCCAACCCCAATTTCTACCAAACCAACTTTTTTGTTCTTGCACTTCCATTTGTTCTCTTTTTTCACAATATAAATATTTATTTATTTCGTAATGCTTGATTTTACCTTTATTTTTGTGAAAACTTTAATACGTTGAAAGAACCAATTTCTATTACCTCGTTTGCTTCAGTTTCTGCTTTAGGAAGTACTCCTGAGAAAATTTGGGAGAACTACTTAAGCACAAAACATTTCTTAACGCTAAGAGAGGATGTTTGGACAGGTAGCTTGAACCAACAAGATAAACTTGCTATTACCGAAATAAGAAGTTCTGATAATAAATATAAAAACTTAGACGATTCGGTTATATATACTCTGTATGTAGCAAGAAAAGCTATTGAAAAAACTAATTGGAATTCTGAAGATAACTTCGGAATTAATATTGGTTCGTCAAGAGGAGCAACTTCTTTATTTGAAAAATACCACAAAGAATTTTTAGATACTGGTAAATCATCAACCTTAAGTTCGCCAACCACTACATTAGGAAATATTTCTTCTTGGATAGCTCACGATTTACAAAGTAACGGACCAGAAATTTCACATTCTATTACTTGCTCTACAGGATTACACTCGTTACTAAATGGCGTTGCATGGTTGCAATCAGGCATGTCAGAAAAATTTATGATTGGCGCTAGTGAAGCTTCTTTAACTGATTTTACGATTGCCCAAATGCAAGCGTTAAAAGTGTACTCGAAAGAAACCGATGAATATCCGTGTAAAGCTTTTGATTTAGAAAAGAAACGAAACACAATGGTTTTAGGAGAAGCTGCTGCCGTTTTTTGTTTAGAAAAAGGAGTTCAAGAAAATGCAATTGCACTTATTAAAGGTGTAGGTTATGCTACAGAGGTTTTAAAACACAATACTTCGGTTACTGCAAATGCAGATTGTTTTCAGAAATCTATGAAAATGGCTTTAGGCACAATTTCTCCTGATGAAATTGATGTTATTGTAATGCACGCACCAGGAACTATAAAAGGAGATCAATCTGAAATTAATGCCATACAAAAGATTTTTTGTAACAAAACACCTTTCTTAACTACTAATAAGTGGAAAGTTGGGCATACTTTCGGTACTTCTGGCTTGCTTAGTTTAGAATTAGGCGTCTTTATACTTCAGCATAAAAAAGCAATTGAAGTTCCGTTTGCCAAAAAACAAGAGCAACCAAAAAAAATAACTAAAGTGTTAGTAAATGCAGTTGGTTTTGGTGGTAATGCTGTTTCCGTTTTATTGACAAAATAATAGTGCTTCTTTCAGCCAATTTATTTACTTTTAGTAACTTATTAAAATAATTGCTTTATGATGGAATGGTTTAATGAATTAACTTCTTTTCAGAAAATGTATTGGGTTGTTACAATTGCTTCAACTATAATATTTTTATTTGTTCTTATAAGTACTTTTGTGGGAGCTGATACTGATGATATAGGTGATGTTGATGCCGAAATAGATGCCGATACTGGTGCTGGGTTTCAATTTTTCACCTTTAAAAACATGGTTGCTTTTTTTACCATTTTTGGATGGAGTGGAATTGCAAGTATCGATGCAGGAAACTCAAAAAGTATTACCTTATTTATTTCTATTATTTGTGGGTTATTAATGATGACTGCAATGGCAGCATTATTTTACTACATCAGTAAATTAACTTCTAGCGGAACTTTAAAAATGGAAAATGCACTAAATGCTGTTGGCGAAGTGTATTTAACCGTAGGAGCTAAAAAATCTAAAATAGGAAAAGTACATGTTAAAGTACAAAACTCGTTAAGAGAATTAGAAGCGCTTACAAATTGCGATACTGATTTAACACAGGGAACTGTGGTAAAAGTAATTGAAGTAACACCAAACGGATTATTAATTATTGAACCTCAAAAATAACAATTGACTATGCTAAAAGGAACACTATTACAAATTGATGGGTTTGCAGGACCTATCGGAATCATTATTGCGATTCTATTTATTTTTATCTTATTTATCACTTTAATTAAACGCTATAAAAGATGTCCTTCGGATAGAATTTTAGTAGTTTATGGTAAAGTTGGTGGTGGCCAATCGGCAAAATGTATTCATGGTGGAGCCGCATTTATTTTTCCGGTAATTCAAGATTATCAATTTTTAGATTTAACACCTATTTCGATAGAAGTAAATTTAGTAAACGCACTTTCTAAACAAAATATTCGTGTAAATGTACCAAGTAGATTTACAATTGGTGTTTCTACAGAGCCAGGAATTATGCAAAACGCTGCAGAAAGATTGTTAGGGTTAAACCAAGATAACATTCAAGAATTGGCACAAGAAATTATATTTGGGCAATTACGTTTAGTAGTTGCATCTATGGATATAGAAGAAATTAATAATGACAGAGATAAGTTTTTAACCAATATTTCTCAAAGTGTTGAGTCTGAATTAAAGAAAGTAGGTTTAAAATTAATCAACGTAAATATTACAGATATTGTTGATGAATCTGG
>CAXHZZ010000112.1:0-4472 GCA_964021635.1 uncultured Tenacibaculum sp. | reverse complement strand
GATTTAGCTATGAACAACCCAGAAGCTTTTAAGGCCATTGTAGAAAAAGTAAAATAAGTTTCATATACTTGCTTATACTAAAAACCCAAACTTAAACGTTTGGGTTTTTTTAAATCCATTATATTCAATATTTACATAAAATTCTCATCTATGAAAACTTTAAGAATTCTATTTTTAATTATCTTAACGCAAAACATTGCTGCACAAGGGCGTTTATCTAAAAGCCAAGTAGATTCTTTGCCTAATACTATAGAAAATCAGTTTACAAAAATATATCGCCTATCTAACAATTGGCAAGAGTACAAAATGATAAAAAGAACTCAATTTGTGAGTTTTCAAAAAAATATACTTGATAGTGTTTCCGCTATAAAGAAAGACGTAATTACAAAACAGCTTAAAATAAATGAGCAATTAAAAAACTCTAATTCTTTAAAAGAAGAAATTACAACATTAAAAGAAAACTTAACTGTTTCTGTAAAAAAGGAAAACGCTATTTCTTTTGTAGGCATCCCATTAAATAAAGCAACCTACAATACTATTCTTTGGAGTATTATAATCGGTTTACTTATAGGATTAGCTTTTTTTATTTTTAAGTTTAATAGCAGCCACACTATCACTAAAGAAACTAAAGATTTACTGGTTGATGTTGAGCATGAATTTGAGCAGTACAAAAGAAAATCAATTGATAAAGAACAAAAATTAAGACGTCAATTACAGGACGAAATTAACAAACAACGTGGGGTGAATTAATTTTTCAACCCGATATAAAACAACAAACCCCGAGTTATTTAACTCGGGGTTTGTTGTTTTTAATTAAGGCTTGTTTTATGACAACCCTGAAATTACACCATCACCATCAATACTCATATTCTCGGAAGCTGGTGTTGCCGGTAAACCAGGCATACGCATCATTTTACCTAAAATAGGAATTACAAATTGTGCACCTGCTGCAATCTCTATTTCACGAACATTAATGGTAAAACCCTTTGGCCTTCCTATCAATTTATCATCATCAGAGAAAGATTTTTGGGTTTTAGCCATACAAACTGCAAAATCATTAAACCCTAATCTATCGATTCTTCTTAAATTCAATTCTGCTTTTTTATCATAAGCAACCGCATCGGCACCGTAAATTTCTTTTGCTATCTTTTCAATCTTGTCTTTTACAGGGCTTTTCCAATCATATAAAGGCTTAAATTGTGTTGCTTTGTTTTCTACTACATTAACAACTGCTTTTGCTAAGTTTTTAGTTCCTTCTCCTCCTTTTGCCCAACCATCTGAAACTACAGCATCAACATCTATTTTTTTACAAGCATCAATTACAAAACTTACTTCTTCATCTGAATCAGAAATAAATGAATTTATTGCAACAACAGGTTCAATATTAAATTTACGAATATTCTCGATATGCTTTTCTAGATTTCTGAATCCGTCTTTAACCCTATCTATGCTCGATGTATTATATTCTTCTTTTTCTGCACCACCATGATGACGCAATGCTCTAATAGTAGCAACCAATACCACACATTTAGGATTTAATCCTGCGTATGCAGATTTAATATTTAAAAACTTTTCTGCTCCTAAATCTGCGCCGAAACCTGCTTCGGTAACTACATAATTAGATAATGATAATCCCATTTTAGTAGCAATAATCGTATTGGTTCCTTGTGCGATGTTAGCAAAAGGACCTCCATGAATAATTGCAGGGTTTTCTTCTAGCGTTTGTACTAAATTCGGCTTAATGGCATCTTTAAGTAAAATAGCCATCGCGTCTTGTGCATTTAAATCAGCCGCAAAAACAGGCTTTTTATCAAAAGTAAATCCAATAAATATATTCCCTAATCGTTTCTTTAAATCATCAAAATTCATCGCCATACAAAGTATTGCCATTACTTCTGATGCTGGCGTGATGTTAAAACCATCTTCACGAGGAATACCGTTTCCAGTACCACCTAAACCAATCGTTATTTGACGCAATGCACGATCGTTCATATCAATAACTCGTTTCCACAAAATAGTTCGCGGATCTATGTTTAGATTATTAGTTTGACTTTGTAAATTATTGTCTATCAATGCTGCTAATAAATTATTTGCTTTTTCAATGGCATTAAAATCACCCGTAAAATGCAAATTGATATCTTCCATTGGCACTACTTGCGAATAACCTCCTCCGGCAGCACCACCTTTAATACCGAATACCGGTCCTAACGAAGGCTCTCTTAAAACAACAGTAGCTTGTTTATTTATCTTATTCAACCCTTCTGTTAACCCAATAGAAACTGTCGTTTTACCCTCTCCTGCAGGTGTAGGTGTTAACGCTGTTACTAAAACTAAATTATTTTCCTTTATTTTATCTTCATCAATTAAATGCAAAGGCAATTTAGCTTTGTATTTACCATACATTTCTAATTCATCTTCTAGTACTTTTAGCTTATTGGCTATAAACTTAATATGTTGTAAATCTTTTGCTTGCGCTATCTCTATATCGCTTAAATGTGCCATATCTTTTTTCTATATTTTTAGTTCTTGATTATTATAAAAACAATAAAGTAAATGTACATAATATAATCCCTACAAAAACTGACATTTATTAGCTTTATATAACTAAACTTAGTAGATTCAGATAAATATGATAAAAGAATTGGCAAATCTTTTTTGAAATACTATATTTGCACGTTTTAAAAAAGAACTCGAATTAAACTATTATAGATGCAGAACAAAGGTCTTATTAAATTATTTGCTGTCCTTTTCGGATTAGTAAGCTTGTACCAACTGTCGTTTACATTTTTTGCTAATAAAGTAGAAGATAGCGCAAAGGTATATGCAAAGGAAAACGTTAAAGATAACAACGGTAGAGCGTTAGCTAGATTTGAGAGAAAATATCTTGATAGTGTTGCTAATGATAAAACAATAAATTTAGGTGTTGCTGAGTACTCTTATAACGATATAAAGGAGCGTGAAATGAACCTTGGTTTAGACTTAAAAGGTGGTATAAATGCTATTTTACAAGTATCTGTAAAAGATATTTTAGTTGCTTTAGCAAACAACTCTAACAACACTGTTTTTAGAGAAGCTTTAGAGAAAGCTAGTGAAGCTCAAAAAGCAAGTCAAGATAATTACTTAGATTTATTTTTTAGCGAATTCGAAACATTAAGTAACGGAACGGTTAAATTAAGTGATCCTGCAATATTCGGAACAAAGTCTTTACGTGAAAAAATCGACTTTAATAAAACGAATGCTGAAGTAAAAGTTGTTCTTCAAGAAGAAATCAACACTTCTATCAATACTTCTTTTGAAGTATTACGTAGCCGTATTGATAAATTTGGTGTAACACAACCAAACATACAACGTATTGGTAACTCTGGTAGAATTCAGATCGAATTAGCAGGAGCTAAAGATATAGAACGTGTTACTAAATTAATTACAAGTACAGCTGAATTACAGTTTTGGGAAGTATATACCAATGCTGAAGTTCAAAACTTTTTCTTTGCTGCAAATGCAAAGGTTGCTGAAATCTTAAAAGATGAATCAACAACTGAAAAAGTTAAAGATTCTACAAAAACTGATGACATCGATGATTTATTAGGTGCATCTGCTGATTCAACTAAAGTTGACAATCAGAAAAACTTATTTACTTACTTGTTTCCTAATGTAGCTCAAAACCAGCAACAAATGAGCTCTTTAGTTGCACAAGCAAGAGTACAAGATACAGCTAAAGTTAACAGCTTATTAGCAGATAAAAGCGTAAGAGCTTTATTACCTACTAATTTAAAGTACGTTAAATTCTTATGGGATTATAAAGCACAATCTGGTGCTGATGGTACTGCTGAAATTATTGGTTTATATGCCATAAAATCTAACAGAAACGACAAACCTGCAATTGATGGTGATGTAATCGCTGACGCAAAACAAGATTATGACGAGCTAAGCAAGCCAGTTGTTTCTATGTTAATGAATGGTACAGGAACTAAAAAATGGGCAAAAATGACTAGCGAAAACGTTGGTAAATTTGTTGCTGTTGTTTTAGATGATTACGTTTATACTGCACCAGTTGTAAACGGCGCAATTACTGGAGGAAGTACTCAGATTTCTGGAGGAACAATGACAGTTACAGAAGCTCAAGATATTTCTACAGTATTAAAAGCTGGTAAATTACCTGCTCCTGCTAGAATTATTCAAATGGAAGTTGTAGGGCCGTCATTAGGTCAAGAATCTATTGATGCAAGTATTTGGTCATTCGGATTAGCAATCTTATTAATCTTAATATGGATGATTTTATATTATGGTAAAGCTGGTTTATATGCAAACATTGCTTTATTGGTAAACATCTTATTTATCTTCGGATGGTTAGTTTCATTTAACGCGGTATTAACATTACCTGGTATTGCTGGTATTATCTTAACCATAGGTATGTCGGTAGATGCAAACGTAATTATTTTCGAAAGAATTAAAGAAGCCTTAAGAGGTGGTAA
>CAXHZZ010000111.1:0-4482 GCA_964021635.1 uncultured Tenacibaculum sp. | reverse complement strand
AAGAATCTGCTAGTTTTCATGAAGGTATGCAAACTTTGCGTCAGTTAAGTTTTGGACTCTTAGATATGAATTGGCATGGAAGCGAATCTCCTGAAACAATTACTTCTGTTAAAGAATTTGAATCAAAAGCTTTTGCTGAAACAAAATTATATCCTGATGTTGATGAGAATTGCATGAGTACTGCTTTTTCACATATTTTTCAAGGTGGATATTCTGCTGGATATTATTCTTATAAATGGGCAGAAGTTTTAGATGCTGATGCTTTTGAGTATTTTTTAGAAGAAGGAATCTTTAACAAAGAAGTTGCGGATAAATTTAAAAACAATGTACTTTCTAAAGGTGGAACCGAAAAGCCAATGGAACTATACAAACGCTTTAGAGGAAAAGAACCAAAACCAGATGCGCTTTTAAAACGTGCTGGATTGATATAAAAAAAAGCCTTTCGAAATTCGAAAGGCTTTTTTTATTTATTCTTCGCTTCAATCCACTTGCTCATGTATTTTGTAGCCTGCAAGGTTTGATGTTGTAATAAACTTCCAAGAAAATTATTTTGACGATGTTCAATTATATTTTCTTGGATTTTTTTTATGTGCTCAACAAAAGGTTTCTCAATTTTTTCTTTATCATAAATACCGTTGACAATTTCTATTCCGCTTAACTGAAATTCTTCCCATAATTTCTCATCAGAATATAATGTAACCGCTTTGTTTGAAAACACCTCAAAATCATCCTCAATAAAACCATTCCAATTAAAACCATCGTGCATTCCTTCTGCTCCGATATTTGTTGTAACACTTGGTGTTCCGCATAGCATCGCTTCGGTAAGTTTCCCTTTTATTCCTGCTCCAAAACGGATGGGCGCTAAAACAACTCTAGCATTTCTCACAACTTGCATTACATCTTCTGCAAAGCCTTTTACAATAAAACTTTCTTTTTTATTATACAACTGATTTATTTGTTGCGTTGCATAGGCTCCGTAAATATGAATTTCTGTTTTCGGTAGTTGCTTCCGAATCAATTCCCATAGCAATTTAAGTTGTAAAACAGCATCTACATTTGGTTGATGAAAAAAATTACCTATAAACACAAAATGCTCTCGTTCTTTAAAAGGCTTCCAGTTTTTAACAACCTTATCATCAATTTTATCTAATAAAAAAGGAAGATGATAAAGTAAACTTTCATCAATTTTAAAAACCTCTTTAAGCAATTTCACTTCGTATGAAGAAATAATTAAACTCAAATCGCATCGTAATATCGATGCTACTTCTCGTTTTGCATCAGCAGAGTTTAACAAAGCATCCGTAGAAAAGTCTTGGCCTTTTTTTAATTGTTGATGACGTGTTTTGCGCAAAAAATGTAAATCTTCAGTATCTAGAATTCTTATAGCATCCGGACAATTTTCTGCTACTCGCCAACCGAACTGTTCTTCCATCATAAAACGATCAAACAGCACGATAGACGGATTTAATTTAGAGATAAAATCATCAAAAGAAGTATTATTCAATTCAATCGATCTTTCATCCACTCCCAATTCAGTTAAATGAATTGCTTTTTCACTTTTTTGTGCTGGCGAAGCAAATGTTATTTTATAATTATTCTTTAAAAACAATTCAATTAATTGCAACATTCTACTTCCTGCGGCAGACGAATTTGGTTCTACCCAAACATAACCGATAATTAATACGTGTTTCATATGGTTTCAAAGTTAAAATAATTAATACTATTTATTCCTAAAAAAAGTAATCGAATACATACTTCAGCAACTCAATTTTTATATGTAATTTTGCACATACTATTCTGAAAAACAAAATATAACTGATAAAATTAAAATTTATCAGCGATACATAAAACAATAAAAAAACGAATTATGAAATACGATTTAATCGTTATTGGTTCTGGTCCAGGTGGATATATTGCTGCCATTAGAGCCGCTCAATTAGGATCTAAAGTAGCTATTATCGAAAAATATTCAACTTTAGGAGGTACTTGTTTAAATGTAGGATGTATTCCTTCAAAAGCATTGTTAGATTCTTCTCATCATTATTACGATGCTGTGCACCATTTTGAAGAGCATGGAATTACTGTTGAAAAGCCTTCTTTCGACTTTGGTAAAATGGTAGCTCGTAAAGCTAATGTTGTAGAAACTACTACAGGAGGAATTAAATATTTAATGGACAAGAATGATATTACTGTTCATGAAGGTTTAGGTTCTTTTGAGGATGCAACACATGTAAAGGTTACTAAAAACGACGGAACATCTGAAGTAATTGAAGGTACAAACATTATTATTGCTACAGGTTCTAAACCAGCTACATTGCCTTTTATCACTTTAGATAAAGAGCGCGTTATAACATCAACTGAAGCTTTAAAACTTAAAGAAGTACCAAAACATTTATTAGTAATTGGTGGTGGAGTAATCGGTTTAGAGTTAGGTTCTGTTTACAAACGTTTAGGTGCTGATGTAACGGTAATTGAATATGCTCCGAAAATTACACCTACCATGGATACTGATATTTCTAAAGAACTTCAAAAAGTTTTAAAGAAACAAGGTATGAAGTTTAACACAAGTCACGGTGTTACTTCTGTAGAAAGAAACGGAGACGAAGTTGTTGTAAAAGCAACCAATAAAAAAGGTGAAGAAGTTACTTTTAACGGAGACTATTGTTTAGTTGCAGTTGGTCGTAAAGCTTTTACAAAAGGATTAGGATTAGAAAAAGCAGGCGTTAAGCTTACTGATAAAGGAATGGTTGATGTAAATGAGCATTTACAAACTAGTGTTTCTAATATTTTTGCTATTGGTGATGTTGTTCGTGGAGCAATGTTAGCACACAAAGCTGAAGAAGAAGGGGTTGTTGTTGCTGAATTTTTAGCAGGACAAAAACCACATATCGATTATAACTTAATTCCTGGTATTGTGTATACATGGCCAGAAGTTGCCGCTGTTGGTAAAACAGAACAAGAGTTAAAGGATGCTAGTATTGAATATAAAGCTGGTAAATTTTCAATGCGTGCTTTGGGTCGTTCTAGAGCAAGTGGAGATACTGACGGATTTGTAAAAGTATTAGCTGATAAAAATACTGATGAAGTATTAGGAGTTCACATGGTTGGTGCACGTGTAGCTGATTTAATTATGGAAGCTGCCGTAGCAATGGAATTTAGAGCTTCTGCAGAAGATTTAGCAAGAATATGTCATGGACATCCAACATATTCAGAAGCTGTTAAAGAAGCTGCGAAAGCTGCTTGGGACGGAAAACCTTTAAACGCTTAATACAAAGCTTTAAAATACATTTAAAAAAAAGCAATCTCGTTTGAGATTGCTTTTTTTTTGTTTATTATTATTATTATTACCAATAAATAAATTGTTACAAACTGTAAAACTAAAGTTATGAAAACTAAAAAAATAAATTATTGGTATGTTTTAATCGCTTTTATAGCCATTATGCTATTAACTGGCTATGTTTTTGACCTTGGAGAAGCTTTGGGTAAAGCGATGGCTAAGGATTATTAGCTAAGAAGAGCTCCTGAAATAGACAAGTTATACTTTTATAATAAAGCACAAAAAAAATCCGAACTCAATGAGTTCGGATTTTTTATATTTTAACTTTTCAGATTACTGAATCCCGTAAAAAGAACTCATGTTATCTTCAATATTAGAAGCCTTTTTAATTGCTTCATACATTTGAAAAGATTTGTTTTTTCTTTCGCTAGCTAAACGCTTTCTGTAAGAATCGTAGTTTGGTAAAGCTGTTGGTAATGTTTTTGATGTTACTTCAAAAGCAAATACCCCTTTATCTCCTGCCACGTTTTTAACAACAGTGTTTTCTTTAGCATTTAACATTGCCCCTACTACTTTAGGCTCAAACCCTACACCCGAAATTGTTGGTGATTGTAAGTTTACATCTGCAGCATTTTTAACAGTTACATCTACCGATTTAGCTATTTCTGCTAACGTAGCTCCGCTAATTTTAGCTTCTATTAATTTTGCTTTTCTTTGGTTTGTTAAAATAGGACGAACTCTTGAAATTGCTTTTTCAACTGGCATTAAACCTTTTTTAGTTTTACCCGTTAAAACAGCCACTACATATCCTCCATCAACATCAAAACGCTTAGAAGTTCCTTCATTTACTTCTGTATCAAAAGACCAAGTAATAATTTGTCTTTCATTACCAATTCCTGGTACAACTTCGTCTAAAGGTTTTAAACCAACTGCTGGTTGAGAAACTAAATTCTTTTCTTTTACAACTTCATCAAAGTTTTTACCGTTTGATAAATCTAAAGAAAAAGTTTCTGCGTTTTGGAAAATAGTATTTTCTGTAGCTTCTGATGCTTCAATTTTACGTGCAAATGTTGCTAATTTTACAACTGGCTGAAAGTTCTTCTGTCCATCAACTTTCATAACGTGAAAACCAAACTGAGATTTTACAACACCCATATCTCCTTTTTTACCTTCAAAAGCAAAATCTCTAAAAGCTGGTACCATTC
>CAXHZZ010000110.1:0-4503 GCA_964021635.1 uncultured Tenacibaculum sp. | reverse complement strand
ACTTCCATTGGTTCGATTTCTTCTAAACGTGCTTTTTTAGAAATTCTATCTTCTCCTTCATCTGCATCATTTTCTAAGTGCCCAGCATCAGTAATATTACGCACATAACGCACTTTATAACCTAAATGTAATAAATAACGGTATACCACATCAAAAAACATAAATGTACGTACGTTTCCTAAATGGGCATTGCTATATACGGTAGGACCACAAACGTACATACCAACGTATCCGTCGTTTACAGTTTTAAAAGGCTCTTTAGTTTTTGATAAAGAGTTGTATACTTTTAATTGATTTTCTTTATATAATTTCATCGAAAAAGTGGCTATTTACAGATGCTAAAGATAGGCACTTTATAAGGAATAATGAAATGGAATTTTAGTGAAGTTTTAGTTAAAATATAACTCGAAGATTATTTAATTTCTAAATTACCATAACTACCTGAAACACTTATAATATTATTTTTAGGGGCATTTTTGGTAATTACATTTACTCTTTTGTTTTCTAGCCTAATTTTATTAACCTGGTACTTAAATTTACTTTTTGTGTCTCTTAAATTCAATATCGCATCTGAATTATTCAAGTTTAATGTAAAGCTACCAAAATCTGAATGAAAGTCATTTACAGTTAACACACCAAATTTATTAATTATCTCCACGTTTTTATTTAATATGTCTATAATTAATTTTGAAGAATTAGAGTTTAATATAGAATTAGTAACCGATGCTATATGTGCATCGGTTACATTATTTAAAAATAAGTTAGTGGTTTTTAGTGAATTTATTGTTACTGGCGAATACGATATATTTAATTCGCCGCCATTTAAAGTATCTGCATTAAAGGTACCGTAGCTAACTTTTCCTGAAGCTTTTGTTTTTGGTAATTTTACTTTACAATGGCGTGTATTTAAATCGAATGTTGCATTTTTAGGCACTTTTATAGTAATCTTCTTAGTGACTTTTACTTTTTTTCCGTTTACAGTAACTGTTCCTGATTTATTCAAAAAAACAAAATCTAATTTGGTATTTTTAAGTGACTCCTGCGCTTTCCTTAATGCTTCTTTAACTTCTTTCGAGTATTCTTTTTCAGACAAACGAGATTTCTGTAACATTTCTATAGCTTTTTTACGAGCTTTTTTTCTAGATTCCTCAGCTATAGCTCTGTGTTTACTCGCCGTTTCTCTGCTTTTCAGCATCGTTAAACGACTTTTTCTCATTGTTTCTTTACTCTTTTTAATACTTTCTTTAAACTTCTTATATTTTTTACTTTTTTTAAACTTCTCCCATTCTTTTTTTGACTTTATAGTAATGCCGTTAACACCATCTTTCCATTGAAAAAAATAATTCTCACCATCTTTGGCATACTTATCAAAATCGAACTCCATATGATCTAAATCAGATACTATTTCTTCAAAGTTGATCTCAGGAATTTCAATCTCCGACATATCGGGCATTTCTGGTAATTCTGGCATCTCTGGCAATACAATAACATTCGATCCATTAGTATTGTAATGATAAATGTTATTGTTTTTTGACGAATTAAAAAATATTATATCATCCGTATTTAAAGAATGAAAACTGTTGCTTTTAGCATTAATTTGCACTTTACTTTTATTACCTAAAGCTTCAAATTTCCAATTTTTAAAGTACTTTTCAGCCTCAGCTTTTTCTAATCCTTCTATTTCTATAACAGCCTCTACAGAAACTTCATTTTTATTCCACGTAGTTACATTTACATCCGCATTAGAAGCATTAATGTTAACTACTACATCTTTATTCGTTTTAAAGTTTTCGCTAAACTTCTTATTGTACTTCTGAGCAAACACAACACTTGTTGCGAGTAATAAAAAAGTACTAATTTTAAATTGTTTGAATGTCATTTTGAATTGGATTTTTAAGTTCATTTAATTGTTTTTGCATACGTTTTAACAGCTGTAAACGCAATTGCAGGTTCCCAATCAATGCATTGATCGTGTTATCGTTAATTCCTTTTGTATTGAGCTCTTGGGTTAACGATTTATATTCGTTGGTTAGCTCGCCTATTTTGGCAAAATAACCATCAAAAAATTCTTTAGTATCGTCAGTTAATTCTAACTGACTTAGTTCGTAATTTATCGTATTTATATAATACGATTCTATCGTTTTTAATTCTGGCGAAATAGTACCTAAACTAATAGTATTTTGGGTGTTATTAATTGGTGTATTTATATTTTTTGATGGATAAAATGTTATTCCTAACCCTAACAATATTACAATTGATGCCGCTGCATATAACCATTGAAATGATTTTTTTTCTGATGATTTATCATGCAGTTCGTCCATCATTTTTTGTTGAAAACGTTCCCTATGATTTGTTGATAACTTTGCATTATCCTCAGCTTTATTTTTTAATATTTCTCTAATATCTTTAGACATTATATACTGCTTTTAATTGTTCTTGCACTTTCTTTTTGCCTCTTAACAAATGAGTTCTAGATGTTGATTCTGAAATTCCTAATATTTCGGAAATTTCACCATGATCATAACCTTCTAGCAAAAACAAGGTTAATACTACGCTGTATTTATCTTTTAATTTATGAATGCAGTTTATAATTTCTTGGTATGAAATAACGGTTTCCACCTCCCAATTATCATCTGCTGTTATTTTTGTAGTTTCTTCATTTATTGCTACAAACTCTAGCTTTTTCTTTTTTAACCAATCAATACTTTGATTAATTACAATGCGTTTTAACCAAGCTCCGAATGCTACTTCCTCTTTATACATTTTCATATTTTTAAAAGCCTTTATAAAAGCTTCTTGCATAATATCTTCTGCTATAAATGTATCTTTCACATACCGATTTACAACAGTAAGCATCGCTTCGCAATACAAATCATACAACTGCATTTGTGCTTTTGCATCGTTGTTTTTACACGCATTTATAATTGATTGATGTAACTGTTTGGTTGACTTCATTATTGATTTCTTATACTAAAGACGATACTTTTTAAGCTTCGTTGCATTTTGCTGAATTTTTATTTCTAAATTTACGTTATTATTTCGTTTTTACTAAAATATGGCTAATATCAACAAATCTGCTCTTTCTGAAAAAGATGGTGTTTCTCAACCAGAAACGACCAGTAAATCAGCTGCTGAAAAAATAAAAATAAGTAGAAGAAAAAAGGCTGACACTTCTATGTATATTCATGAAATACTAGCAGGAAGTATTCCTTTTTTAAGCAGAGCAATTACTTTGGTTGAAAGCACCAATACTAAACACCAACAACAGGCTAATGAAATTTTAGAAGCTTGTTTACCACACGCAAACAAATCGGTAAGAATTGGTATTACGGGTGTTCCTGGAGTAGGAAAAAGTACATTTATTGAGGCTTTTGGTAAGCATTTAACTTCGTTAGGTAAAAAAGTAGCTGTTTTAGCTGTAGACCCAAGTAGCTCTATTAATAGAGGTAGTATTTTGGGAGATAAAACTCGAATGGAAGAATTGGTTACCGATAAAAATGCATTTATAAGACCTTCTCCGTCGGGAACTTCTTTAGGTGGTGTTGCGCAAAAAACACGTGAATCTATTATTTTATGTGAAGCCGCTGGTTTTGATACTATTATTATAGAAACCGTTGGCGTTGGGCAGTCTGAAACTGCTGTACATTCTATGACCGATTTCTTTTTATTATTAAAACTTGCCGGTGCAGGTGACGAATTGCAAGGTATAAAACGAGGAATTATTGAAATGGCAGATGCCATTGTTATTAATAAAGCGGATAGCGGTAACGAAAAAAACGCAAAAATTGCAAAAGTTGAGTTTAACAGAGCGTTACACTTATATCCACCAAAAGATAGTGGTTGGCAACCTAAAGTTTTATTAGCAAGTGCGCTACACAATAAAGGTATTGCTGACGTTTATAAAATGATTAACGAGTATATAACCTCAGCAATTAATACTTTTTATTTTCAACAAAAAAGAAACGATCAAAATAAATACTGGTTACTAGAAACAATCAACCAACAGTTAAAAAGTAATTTTTATAACAATTCTGAAATAAAAACTTTACTAAAAGAAGAATTTAAAAAGTTAGAAAACGGAAAAACAACGCCGTTTACTGCAGCCAGCAGATTATTAAATAAAAACCTCTAATAGGTCATT
Source organism: uncultured Tenacibaculum sp. (assembly GCA_964021635.1). Taxonomy (GTDB): domain Bacteria; phylum Bacteroidota; class Bacteroidia; order Flavobacteriales; family Flavobacteriaceae; genus Polaribacter. The sequence continues at coordinate 362 of CAXHZZ010000110.1, read as the reverse complement.
GATAAAATACTACCTGTAATAATAAACATTTATGAAAGAGAATACTTTAACTTGGGATGATTTTACAAAAGTAGAAATGCGTATAGGAACAATACTTTCTGCCGAAGTTTTTAAAGAAGTAAAAAATCCTGCTTATAAAATGCAAATAGATTTTGGCGAATTTGGTATTAAAAAAACTTCTGCTCAAATTACAAAATTATACGCTCCTAAAGAATTAATAGGCTATCAAATAGTAGCTGTTATCAACTTTCCTAAAAAACAAATTGCCAACATAATGAGCGAATGTTTAGTATTAGGTGCTGTTGGCGAACAGCATGAAATAACGCTTATTTCTCCTGAAAGAAAAATTAAAAACGGAACAA
>CAXHZZ010000109.1:0-4753 GCA_964021635.1 uncultured Tenacibaculum sp. | reverse complement strand
CTTTAGTTGTAATAGAGTTGTCTTCATTTATAGTAACATGTATTGTGTCACAATGTCCTCCCATTGCTTCATCAATAGAGTTGTCTACTACTTCGTATACTAAATGATGTAAACCACGTACACCTACATCACCAATATACATAGAAGGACGCATTCTTACATGCTCCATACCTTCTAGTGCCTGTATACTATCGGCAGAATAATTATGTTTTTTTTCTTCGCTCATTATATATAAAGTGAATTGTTAATTTTAATTTTTGATGTAATTCGCAATTACAAATACGAATTAAAGTAAACTCAAATTTACAATTTTCATTCTAATTTTTAATAGTTTTTAGCTATTTGGTGTAAAAATTATCAACATTTGTTGATTTCTTAAAAGTGTCTTAAATCCCTTAAAAATGCTTTTATTTTTAATCTTGATGATTTTTATTCTAAATAAAAATTTCAAATTAAGAAAAGTTGCTTAAAACTTTAATTTTATAAAATGTAAATTACAAATTTGTGAGTTTTATTGTCTGGTTTTACATTTAATAGGTATAATAAATTTTAATTTTAATCATTTGTAAAACTAAACTACATTCCAATAATTAAATGAAAAGTATTATTTCTTTGATCATTTTACTAAATATATAATTTAACTTCAATATTTTACGGATACCATAAAGACTACATAAAATGATAAAAAAGAGCATTTTGTAATATATTTTCTACATATATTTGTCAATATCAATAAATAATATGACAATTAATAATAACAATCGTAATTTCAATAATCCTAATTTATAGGACGGAAGGTTGTTGTTTAAAAATATATAAAGCCTTCCAATTTTTTGGAAGGCTTTTTTTTGAATCTAAATGTAAAGACATGAGTAAAATAATGACGGTAGACATTTTGTCTAGTATTAAAGGAGCAAAACCATCAGAATCGGTTAATAAATTATTCGATGTAATTAAAAATGCCAATAATAATACTGCTAGTGTTAATTATAATAATGTTGTGTCTTTAGATGATTTAAGAGAAGATGTTGTTATAGAAAGTTCGTTAACAGAAAAAGAAATAATTAAAGAAAACTTTCCGAAAGAAAAAGATGGTTTTTTAGTAGTTGCTAAAGTGATAGAAGGTTAATATGGAGTCGCAGATAAAAAAGTTACATCAGCAATTGATGAACAAAGAGATTTCTTGTATAGAATTAGTACAAGGAAAGATAGATTTATTAAAGCAAAATACACATAATACTGTTAATTCTTTATTAGAGGAAATTGCTTTAGGGTTGGCAAAAAAAGTGGACTTAAAAATTGCACACGGAGAAGAAATCGGGCTTTTAGAAGGGATTCCTTTTGGAATAAAAGATGTGTATATGTTGCAAGGAACGTATACAACTGCTAGCTCAGATTTACTTAAAAAATACAAGTCTGCATATACAGCAACTGCTATTCAGAAGTTATTAGATGCTGGCGCTATACCTTTGGTAAAAGAAAATTGCGATAGTTTTGGACATGGTTCATCATCAGAAAATACGATTTTTGGCGCAGTTAAAAATGCTGTTAATTCTGATTTAGTTGGTGGAGGTTCTTCTGGAGGTTCTGCAGTAAATGTGGCAAAAGATTATACCGTTTTTTCTATTGGTGGAGATACAGGAGGTTCTATCAGACAACCTGCAGGTTATAATAAAGTGTATGGTTTAAAGCCTACTTACGGACGAATTTCTCGATACGGTTTAATGGCTTACGCTTCTTCTACAGATTGTGTTGGACCCATTACTAAATCTATAGAAGATATAAGAATTGTTTTAAATATAATGAGTGGTAAAGATGTTAAAGATCAAACAACTTATAATTCTGATGTAATTTCTGAGGATTTACATTCAGCAACAAAAACAGTTGGTTATTTTAAGAATTTTATTGAAAGTGAAGCAATTTCATCAGAAATAAAAGAAGAGTTTTTAGCTACAATAGAAAAAATAAAAGCCAAAGGAATTGCAGTAAAAGAATTAGATTTTTTTAATTCAGATATTTTAGTTTCAACTTATTATACGCTGGCAATGGCAGAAACTGCTTCTAACTTGTCTCGTTTAGACGGTACAAATTACGGGGCAAGAATTGAAGGAAAAAATTTAAAGGATACATATTCAATCACGCGTTCAGAGAAGTTTTCTGAAGAAACAAAACGAAGAATTGTTGGTGGAAACCAGGTATTATCTCAGGGTTTTTCTGATGAAATTTACTTGAAAGCACAAGATTTAAGAAATCAGATTTCTGCAAGATTTAGCGAAGATTTTAATGAAGTAGATATTATTTTATCACCAGTAACACCTGCAAATCCACCAAAAATAGGCGAGAGTTTAAATGATCCTTTAGCCATGTATTTATCCGATGCGTATACCGTTGGCTTTAGTTTAGGAGAATTACCTACGCTTACAATACCAAAAGGAACGAATACAGGATTACAAATTACAGCAGACAAGAAAAAAGATGCGGAAGTTTTACAATTTGCTAACTTCTTAAACGATATTTTATAATGGAATTATCACAGTTAAATGATGCTTTAAAAGCACACGATTTAGAATTAATTATCGGTTTAGAAACGCATGTTCGTTTAAATACAAAGACAAAATTATTTTGCTCTTGTCCGAATGAAGAAACAGAAATTCCGAATACAAATATTTGTTCGGTTTGTACAGGGCAAATGGGTGTTTTGCCAGCTATAAATAAAGAAGCAATTAACAAAGCTATTGTTTTTGGTAAAGCAGTAAAATCTACTTTTTCTAATGAAGTAATTTCTTGGGATAGAAAACATTACGAATATCCGGATAATCCTAAAAACATACAAATTACACAGTTTCATAATCCTGTAATTCCAGACGGAGAAATTTCTTGTTATAGAAATGATGGAACTCAGTTTACCGTGAGTTTAACGCAAACACATATAGAAGAAGACGCTGCAAAATTAATGCACGAAAAGAAAATTTCGTTAGTAGATTTTAATAAAGCAGGTGTGCCTTTAATAGAAATTGTAACAGATCCTTGTATCAGAAATATTGAGGATGCTTCTACATATGCACAGTATATACAGCGTATTGTTCAGAATTTAGGTGTTTCTGAAGCAAATTTAGAAAAGGGAGAATTTAAATCTGATGTTTCGGTTTCATTGAGAAAAATAGGAACTACCGCTTTAAACCCAAGAACAGAAATCAAAAACTTAAATTCTTTTAAGTTTATGGTAGAAGCTTTAAAGGAAGAGGTTGAAAAACAATTCAATTATTTTACAGAACATAAAGAATTTAGACCAGACCAAACTACGGTTTTATGGGATGCAGATTTAAAGCAAACCAAAACCATGCGTAAAAAGGAATTTGAAGCAGATTATCGTTTTATTTCTGAACCCGATTTACCTTTTGTTTCTATAAAAACTGTTGTAAAAAATACTAAGATTGATACAAGTGCATTGCCTTATGCGGTAGAATCTGTTTTAATTAAAGGAGGTGTTTTACCACAAGATGCAAAATTTTTTACGGCAGATGCAATTCGTTCTAAAACATTTATGACGATTAATAATGCCATTCAAGATCCTTCTTTTGTAGCAAAAACATTGGTAAATAATTTGGATGCCGATGCATATGAAAACATTCATAATATTGAAGATTTAATTACCATTTTTAAATTATTTAAAGAGGATAAAATTACTTCTGTTTTAGTTCAAAACGGAATTGCATCTTATTTAAAAGATGCGAATTTTAATTACAAAAAGTATTTTGAAGAGAATACTATTTCTGAATCTGAAATTACTGTAGCTATAGAAAAGGTAATTTCAGAAAATGAAGCAATTGCAAATGATATTAAAGCTGGAAACCAAGGTAAAGCTGGAATTCTTGTTGGAAAAGTAATTGCAATTATTGGTAAAGGAGCATCTGGTAAAGTTATTCGTACAGGAATCCTTAAAGCTATTAGCCATTCGCCTTTAGCTATTAATGGTGAACCAAATGCTAAAAGCCAACAGCAAAAAGGAAATAAAGAACCTCAAAAAGCCAATTTGGAAGAAGAGGTTTTACCTGAAGTGCCAATTGTAATTAAGGAAACATATAGAACCCATAAAATATCTCAATTATCAGAAGAATCAATTACAGAAAAAGTAACATTGTCTGGTTGGGTTTCGAGTGTAAGAGATCATGGAGAATTGATATTTATCGATTTACGAGATTCAAGCAATCAAATTTTTCAAGTTCGTTTAAGTAGAGAATCTTTTCCTAATTTAGATGAATTAGTGAAGTTGAAGCCAGAATCTGTAATTTCTGTAACAGGAGTTGTCGTTCAAAGAAATGAAGACGATTACAATGCAGGTTTAAGAACTGGTAAATTAGAATTAGAAACATCTGATTTAGAAATTTTAAACCTTTCTAAAACATTGCCTTTCGAAATTAAAAGAGCATTTAAAAGTAACGAAAAGGTTCGTTTTGAATACAAGTTTTTAGATCATAGAAATGATGATGTTCGTAAAGCAATTGTAAACAGACATAAAGTAATTAAGTTATTACGTGACATTTTAGATGAAGAAGAGTTCTTAGAAATTGAAACTCCTATTTTAACTGCAGGAACAGATGAAGGTGCAAGAGAATTTATTGTGCCAACAAGAAAACAAGCAGGTTCTTTTTATACACTACCTCAAGCGCCACAGCAATTTAAACAGATGTTAATGGTGGGTGGTTTTGAGAAATATTTTCAAATTGCACGTTGTTTTAGAGATGAAGATTCT
>CAXHZZ010000108.1:0-4848 GCA_964021635.1 uncultured Tenacibaculum sp. | reverse complement strand
ACATCAATTACAATTCCTTTTTTTCCGTAACCGCTTGCTTTTAACTCACGTTCAAAACGCTCGAAACTTGGCATATTCATTCCCTGAATATGAATGTATCCTAATTGCCCGTTTGAGTATTCATCAACTAATTTTTTACGAGACGTTATCCAGGCTTCATATTGCTGACTTCTAATAGATCGTTGCGGTCTTAACACAACATCTTTTCCGTTCTTTAAACTCAATAACACTTCGTTACCTTGTGTATTTTTCAATAGCTGATAAAAGTTAGTGTTTTTAGCTATTTCATTTCCATTTACAGCAGTAATAACATCACCAACTTTTAAAGTGCTTTTCGATTTATCAGCAACTGTATTTTGTAAAATATAATTCACTTTTACGCCATCTTTGGTGTTTACTACATCCAAACCTAGCAAACCTACTTTGTCGTTTATGGTTTTAGGAGCTGAACCTCTATAACCCATATGACTCGCATTTAACTGACCTAACAATAAATTATACATGTACGTATAATCTTGATGTGTTGTTGCTGACAATACCCAAGGTCTGTATCTTTTTACCAAATTATTCCAATCATAACCGTGAAATTCTGGATCGTAAAAACCTGCTGTTAACACCCTAATACCCTCTTCAAAAACCTGCTCATATTCTTTCTTGCTGTTTTTTGTATAGGTTGCAGTATGTGGTAACTTCGTTACTTTATCTGATTTGGTATCTAACTGATTTAAACTTCCTCTTGAAGTAAAATAAACTTTTCCTTTATTTTCTGAGATTCCTCTTGCACCGCTTACACTTTTAATAGCTTTTGGCTTGCTTCCATCCCACTTTACTTTATAAGTGCTTCTTTTTTTGCTTGCAGGATCTGTTGCTGAAAAATAAATAAATTTACTGTCGGCACTAAACATCGGACTGTATTCATTATCCTGTAAAGAAGTTACTTGCACTAAACGATCGTAAATTTTATCTTGATCTATTTTAACAACAACTGTTTTTTTCTTCTTTTTCTTATCCTTTTTGTCAGATTTATCTGCATTTTTTGCTTTTTCCTCTGGATAATAACTTCCTTCTTCATGATCAATTTTCGATTTTTCCCAATCCGTTTTATCTAACCAAACCATCCAAACATCATAGTTCATTCCGCTTCTATTCGATAAAAATGCTAATTTTTTACCATCTGCACTCCAAACAGGGTTTGCATCACTTCGTGGATGCATTGAAACGTTCATCTTTTTAGATTTATCAGCAATCGACTGAATGAATATTTCACTATCGAAATTTAAATCTTCTTGAGAATACGCTATATATTTACTATCCGGACTCCATGAAACACCTTCTGCAGCAGCCCAAGAATTAGAATATTCTTTTGCTTTTATAATTTTACCATCTTTTATATCAGCAATCATTAAAATTCCACGACCAACTTGATAGGCTATTTTTTTTCCGTCAGGTGATACTAACGATCCCATTACATCTTCTTTATGATTCGTTAATTTCGTAACCTTTGTTTTTAAACTACGATGTAAACCAACTAGTGTATCTGTAGAAACTGCGCTATATAATTGATAAACCCCATCTCTATCCGAAGAAAAAACAACTGTTTTATCATTTACCCACTGCGGGTTACGATCTCTAAACAAATGCTTACTTACATTATTAGAACGTTTCTTTTCTTTATTGTTTTCTTTTACAAAAATTTCGCCGTTAATTTCAAATGCAATACTTTTTCCGTTAGGAGAAACCGCGTAACTGCTAATTCCGTTTGAAACTGTTTTTGTTATTTCTTGCTCAAATCGATTATCCGAAGAAATTTTTAAACTTATTTTTTGTACCGAACCATTTTCAACCTTAAATAAATTTACACCGCTTAAGTAAATAAATGCTCCGTTGTTGCTTACTGAAAACGATCTAACTCCATCTTTTTTCTCTGATGTTAATTGACTTGCGTTTCCATTAGCTGTTCCGTTTGAAGAAATTGATTGTTTATATACATTATAACGTCCGCTTTTTGCGCCTATATAATATAAGTTTCCGGCAGCATCCCATTTAGGAGAATGGTCGTTTTTATTACTTGTGGTAATTTGATTGTATTTTTTGGTATCTGTGTTATAAATCCAAATATCTCTTTGTGCTGAACCCGAATAATCTTCGCGGGCAATGCGACAAGCTCCTTTGGTAAACGCGATTAATTTTCCGTTAGGAGAAACCGAAGCTAACTCACCATAAGCTGTTAATAATCGCTCTGGTGTTCCGCCATTTTCATTTACGGTATACATTTGCTTATCCCATTCTGGACCGCGATAAACTCTACCTGTTGTAAATACAACTGTACCTTCTGAAGTCCAATCTGCAGGAATATTCGCGGTTGGGTAATACGTTAACTGCTTTGGTACACCTCCATTAAGAGATGTTATAAACACGTTATCATTTCCTTTTCTGTTTGATGAAAACGCAATTTCGGTATCATCCGTATTCCACACCGGATTGCTCTCATAACCTTTATGAATTGTTAGCCTTTTTGATTCTTTATTATTTAAATTATACACCCAAATATCACCATAATAGCTAAAGGCTATTTTTGAACCATCATTACTAATAGCTGGTTTTCTAATTAAAGAATTTTGAGAAACTGCAACCCCAAAACTAAATAGCATTGCGAGTAGAAATAGATTTTTTTTAAACATCCAATTAATTTTATGCAAAACGAAGTTAAACCATTCGTAATTTTATTAGAAAAATTTAAGACTTTTTAACATTTTTAAATAAAAAACTGACATATTTTCCGATTATTGATAAGATCAACGAATGGGATATCTATATATGAGCAACTCAGAACCATTAATCTTATTAATAACCTAAAACATTTGTCTTTTCGCATAAAAACACTCACATCATTAGGCTTTGGCTTGGTTTTAGTGGTTACTAGCATAAGATATTAAAATACTTACCGCATAAGAATTATGTAAAGGAGTATTTTTTTAAATTAAACAATCATAAGTATGAGTCAAGTAAAAGAAAACAACACAGTTAAAGTAAACTACACAGGTAAATTATCTGACGGACAAATTTTTGATAGTTCTGAAGGAAAAGAGCCTATAGAATTTACTTTAGGAGAAGGACGATTAATACCTGGTTTTGAAAAAGGTTTAATTGATATGAAATTAAACGAAAAGAAAACCATTACAATTGCTAAAGAGGAAGCATATGGTGATGTTAACGAGAGTTTAATTCAGGAAGTAAATAAAACTGATCTTCCACAAGATATGGCTCCTCAAGTAGGTATGGGACTTGTTTCTAAATCTCCTGACGGACAAGAATTTAACTTAGTTATTACTGAAGTTAAAGAAGAGAGTGTTATTATTGATGGTAATCACCCTTTAGCTGGTAAAGAACTTATTTTTGATCTTGAGGTTGTTGCTATTAACTAACAACAAAAGATTAACATCTTTGTAAAATAACAAACCGCCTATTAAAAACAATAGGCGGTTTATATTTATAAGAAATATTATTTTTTAATTGATTTTATAAAATTGCCAACTCCTGCAATTCCGTTTGCATCTAGTTCTTTAACAAAGGCCGAACCAATAATTGCTCCATTCATATATTTACAGGCTGTTGTAAATGTTTTCTTATCAGAAATACCAAAACCAACAATTAATTTACTTTTTAGTTTCATAGCATTAATTCGATTAAAATAATCAATTTGTTGTGATGAAATCTCTCCTTTTGCCCCAGTAATTGAAGCTGATGCTACTACGTAAATAAAAGCCTCTGTTAAAGAATCTATTTTACGAATTCTTTCTTCGGATGTATTTGGCGTAATTAAAAATACGTTTGTTATTCCGTACTTCTTAAACAATGCTTGATAATGATTTTCATATTCAATCATTGGCAAATCCGGAATAATTACAGTATCAATTCCTGTTTCTTTTACTTTTTCACAAAACTTATCTTCACCATATTTTATAATTTGATTCAAGTATCCCATCAAAACCAATGGTGTTTTATTTGTATTCTTTATGGCTAATAACTGCTCAAAAACTACATCAAGATTCATTCCGTTACTTAACGCAACCGAACTACTATTTTGTATCGTCGGGCCATCTGCTAAAGGATCTGAATAAGGCAAACCTACTTCTATAAAATCTACGCCACTATTACTTAAATCAGCAACAATTTTTGCTGTGTCATTTAACTTCGGAAAACCAGCCGTAAAGAAAATAGATAATAAATCTTGACTTTGATTTTGAAAAACTTCTTTTATTGAATTCATGTTTATTCGATTTTGTCAGTTCGAGCACAGTCGAGAATAAGCTAAAATTGTTACAGCATTTCAACGACACCCAAGGTAATATTTATTTTAGTCTTCTAAATGCTTAATGTAAGTTTCTAAATCTTTATCTCCTCTTCCCGATAAATTAATAACTACAACTTGGTCTTTTTTCAAATCCATTTTTGGTAAAACAGCCAAAGCATGTGCTGTTTCTAAAGCAGGAATAATACCTTCTATTTTTGTTAATTCATAAGCTGCATCCAATGCTTCTTTATCGGTTGCATTCATAAATTTTGCTCGCTTAGACTCATGTAAATAAGCATGTAAAGGACCAACTCCAGGATAATCCAATCCTGCTGAAATTGAATAAGGCTCCACAATTTGACCATATTCATCTTGCATTAATATAGTTTTACTTCCATGAATTACACCTACTTCTCCTAATTGAGAAGTTGCAGCACTTTCACCTGAATTAACACCCAAACCAGCAGCTTCAACAGCAATTAACTCAACTTCTTTGTCATCTAAATAATGATAAAAAGCTCCTGCTGCATTACTACCTCCACCAACACAAGCAA
>CAXHZZ010000107.1:0-5428 GCA_964021635.1 uncultured Tenacibaculum sp. | reverse complement strand
GAATTAGGCGATGTGTTATTACACATCGTCTTTTATGCTAAAATAGGTAGCGAAAAACAAGCTTTTGATATTGCTGATGTTGCCAATTCTATTTCTGATAAATTAATTCACCGTCATCCTCATATTTACGGTGATGTTGAAGTAAAAAATGAAGAAGAAGTAAAACAGAATTGGGAAAAACTAAAATTAAAAGAAGGTAAAACTTCGGTTTTAGAAGGCGTTCCTAAAAGTTTACCTGCATTGGTAAAAGCAAGCCGTATTCAAGAAAAAGTTGCTGGTGTTGGTTTTGATTGGGAAGAACCACAACAAGTTTGGGAAAAGGTACAAGAAGAAATAGCTGAGCTAAACGAAGAAATAAAAGCAGGAAATAAAGAAAACATCGAAAAGGAATTTGGAGATGTGTTATTTTCTATGATTAACTACGCGCGTTTTATTAAAGTGAATCCCGAAAATGCTTTAGAAAAAACAAATAAAAAATTTATCAATCGTTTTCAATACTTAGAAGCTGCAGCTAAAAAAGAAGGCAAAGAACTTTCAGATATGACTTTAGGTGAAATGGATGTGCATTGGGAAAATTCGAAAGAATTTTTTAGATAATACTTTGTCATTGCGAATGTTGTGAAGCAATCTCTATACATCAACAAAAACAACTTTCTTAAACTACTATTTAACTTTCTCTACTAAAAAGATTACTTCGTTATTCTTTCTCTTAATAATATTTCATTTTGTATTTTTACTTTATGGATATAATTATTATTACAGGCGGTAGCAAAGGAATCGGAAAAGCATTGGCGAATAAATATGCTACAGAAAACTACAAAGTATACTCTTTAGCTAGAACATCTTCGGGTATAGAAAACATAACTAATATTGCTATAGACTTATCGGATCTTACAGAAATAGAAAACACTTTTAACACTCTTTTAAAAAAAATTATTAGCGTCAATATTTCCTCTATTACTTTAATTAATAATGCTGGTCGTTTGGGTAAAATATCGAATCTAGAAAATTTAAAACCTATCGATATTGCTAAAACAATTCAGTTAAACACTACTACTCCACTTGTATTATCTAGCCTATTTATCAAAATAACAGAGCAGCTACGTTGTAAAAAACAGATTATTTCTATTTCATCCGGTGCTGCGAAAAGTCCATATCAAGGTTGGTCTATTTACTGCACGTCAAAAGCTGCAATTGACATGATGACGAAAGCTATTGCTACGGAACAAATTGAAGTAGAAAATGGTGTAAAATGTAATGCTATATATCCTGGCGTTGTAGATACCAATATGCAATCTGAAATTAGAAGTACTAATAAAACTGATTTTAATAGCTTACAACGTTTTGTTGACTTAAAAGAAAATAACGAATTATATACGCCTGAATTTGTAGCTGAAACTATTTACAAAGTAGATACCGAAAACCAATTAAAAAGCGGAGATATTGTTGATATTAGAGATTTTTAATAAGCATCTACATCAATAATAAAGCGGATAGGTCTAAAATCTTTTATACCTTCAAATGTGTTTCTCACCTTTTGCAGCTGTTCTTTTGTTTTTGCTAACGATTGTTTCGGCGGAATTTTTATAATTAAATTCTTAATATACAAATTACGAACACGAGAAACTGCCGGAGCTGTTGGGCCCAATACATTATCCTGAAAAACAATTTGTAATGATTTTGCTAACCAATTTACGCCGTTTTCTACACGGTTATAATCCTTGTGCTTTAACGTAATTTTTATCAATCGAAAATATGGCGGATATTGAAATTGCCAACGTTCTTGTAGTTGTTCTTTATACATCTCTGCATAATTTGTGGTAGAAACCTGCTGTAAAATCTGATGATACGGATTATAAGTTTGTATTGCAACCTTACCTTGTTTTTTGCTTCGCCCTGCCCTACCTGATACTTGTACCATTAATTGATAAGCTCTTTCGTGTGCTCTAAAATCTGGAAAATTTAACATCGAATCGGCACTTAAAACGCCTACTAACGATACGTTTTCAAAATCTAATCCTTTCGATAACATTTGTGTACCAACTAAAATATCAATTTCCTGGGCTTCAAAAGCACCAATTATTTTTTGATATCCATATTTACCACGCGTAGTATCTAAATCCATTCTTCCGATTTTATACTTCGGAAAAAGTTCTTTTAATTCTAATTCAATCTGTTCGGTTCCAAAACCTTTAGTATCTAGTGTTGCACTACCACAAGCTCCGCAACTATTTGGCATTGAACGTTGATAGTGACAGTAATGACATTTTAATTCACGTCGGAATTTATGAAACGTTAAACTCACGTCACAATTAGGACATTCGGGAGAAACACCGCAAGTTGTACACTCTACAACAGGTGAAAATCCACGACGATTTTGAAATAAAATTACTTGTTCTTTTTCTTCTAACGCCTCGGTAATCATTTTTAACAATCGATCAGAGAAATGACCTTTCATTTCCTTTTTTCGATGTTTTTCTTTTACATCGATTAATTCAATTTTTGGCAATTGAATATTTCCAAAACGCCTTGTTAATTCTACAAAACCATACTTATTTTGTTGCGCATTATAATAACTCTCTAAAGACGGCGTAGCAGAACCTAACAATACTTTTGCTTTATGTAAATGCCCTAAAATTACTGCTGCGTCACGTGCATTATAACGTGGCGAAGGTTCAAATTGTTTGTATGAACTTTCATGTTCTTCATCAACAACTATTAATCCTAAGTTAGAAAAAGGTAAAAAACCTGATGATCTAGCTCCTAATATGATTTGTACTTTGGGCTTATTCTCTAACACATTATTCCAAACTTCTACTCGTTCATTCATAGAATATTTTGAATGAAATACTGATATAAAGCTTCCAAAATAACGTTGTAAACGCATAATTATTTGTGTTGTTAAAGCTATTTCGGGTAATAAAAACAATACTTGCTTGCCTTCTGCAATAACCTCTTTTATTAGTTTTACATATATTTCTGTTTTTCCTGAACCGGTAACTCCATGTAAAAGTGTTACATTCTGAGTTTCAAAAGAAGTTTTTATTTCATTAAAAGATTGCTGCTGAAATTCGTTCAGTTCTTTTATTTCATTGGTTTCTCCTTTAAAATTAATACGATCTGTTTGAATCTCATAAAACTCAAAAATCTCTTTATCCACCAATGCTTTTAAAACTGCTGATGAAGCGCCCGATTTATCTTCTAATTCCTTACTCTTTATTGGTTTTTTAGAAACTGATAATTGAAAATAAGTTAGTACGGCTTCTCGTTGTTTTTTTGCTCTAGAAAGCGCTTCTAACAAACTCTGCAAAGCTTCACTTGAGGTGTATTTCGAATTTAAACGAACATACTTGACTAATTTCGGTTTATATGTTTCGTAAATTTCTTCTTTAATAAAAGCGGCTTCTTTGTTTATCAATCCATCAATAATTGGCAAAACTGTTTTCTTACCTAAAATATCTGCTACCTGGTGAATGGTTATTTGCGAATGATGCTGTAATGCTTCAAAAATTAAAAACTCTGAATCTGTTAAACTTGTTTCATCAGTAAAAGTTTCGTTTTTATAAATAATCGTTTCACTTTCTAACAGGAAAGCCGATGGTAATGCTGCTCTATAAACATCTCCTAAAGAACACATATAATAACTAGAAATCCATTCCCAATGTTTTAATTGTCGCTCCGTTACAATAGGGTTTTCATCTAAAATTTGATGAATGTCTTTTGCCTCGTATAATTCAGGTGCTTTTTGATGAATATTAAACACCAGAGCTGTATAAATTTTACTTTTACCAAAAGAAACAGCTACTCGCATTCCTTTTTTAAGAAATGAAAACTCTGCCTCATTTACCGAATATGTAAATGTTTTTTTTAACGGAATTGGTAATATGACGTCGATGAAATATGGTGTCACTTCGAGTGATTTTATGATTGAAATGAATAAAATTATATCGAAAAGTACTTTATTCAGTTCTCTATATAATTTTAATTTTCTCTTATCTGTTCAAGTAAATTTTTAGCAGAACTGATAATATCAAAACTACACAAAAATCACTACATTGTAAACAGAAAAATATATAATTATGACTTCATCTGAATGGAAATCAAAAGGTAAAATTATAAAAATAAATAATCGAAATATTTTTATGATTGATGAAGGTAATCATGAAAATACTTTGGTTATTTTACACGGATATCCTACTTCTTCTTTCGATTATTATAAAGCTTTGCCTTATTTAACAAAACAGTATCGCGTTATTATACACGATCATTTAGGCTTTGGTTTTTCTGATAAACCTTTAGATTATTCTTATTCATTAATTGAGCAAGCTGATATTGCTTTGCTCTTATGGGAAAAACTAGGTTTGCAAAATGTTACTTTGTTGGCTCATGATTACGGAACAAGTATTGCCACCGAAATTATTGCGCGTACCAATATGAATCAAGTAAAGATTACGATAGATAAATTAATTTTATGCAATGGAAGCATGCATATTGAATTGGCAAAACTAAGAACGATTCAGAAATTACTAAAGAATAAAATTACAGGTAAATGGGTTGCAAAATTAGCAAATCAAGCTCTTTTTAATCGAAATATCAGAAATATCTATTTTGATTCGAAAAAGGTTTCACAAACCGAATTAAACGAAATGTGGCATCAAATTAATTACAATAACGGACGAAATGTGATTCACTTATTAAGTAACTATATAAACGAGCGATATTATTTTTGGCATCGCTGGATTGTCGCTTTAACACAAGCTACTATTGAAACAAAAATTGTTTGGGCAACACACGATCCGATTGCTGTAAAAGAAATTGCTGATTTGTTGCATAAAGAAATACCTAACAATACATTGTTTTGGCTGCAAAACACAGGACACTTTCCTATGCTTGAAAACCCGAAAGAATGGAGTAAGTTGGTGTTAAAAGACAAAGTTATTTAACTTTTAAATAAAATTTATTTATGATTATCCGTTATTAACGATAGGTTGGATACGTCAACCTGAACTTGATTCAGATTCTCATAAAAAATAATGAATTCCCCTCATATGTGATTCCGAAATAAATTCGGAATGACGCTAAAAAAAGAGATATGACTTAAATTAACTAATATACTCTAAGTACAATGCTTCTACTTTAGCTCTTGCCCAAGGAGTAGTTCTTAAGAACTTTAATCCTGATTTATAAGTCGGATTATTTTTAAAAGCATTAATCTTTAAAATTTCACCTAACTCCTCCCAACCATATTCTAAATATAATTCTTCTAACATGGTGGCTAATTTTATTCCGTGAAGCGGATTATTTGGTTGTTCTTGACTCATAATATGTTTAAAAATACAAAAGTAAAGTTTCTAGTTGATTAATTTGTTTAATAATTCTCTAACTTTAGTACTATTCCAATCTGCTGGTCCTTTTTTATCAATAATAA
>CAXHZZ010000106.1:0-5638 GCA_964021635.1 uncultured Tenacibaculum sp. | reverse complement strand
ACTGTTTGTGGTTATGGTGATGTAGGTAAAGGTACAGCTGCTTCTTTTAAAGGTGCAGGTTCTATCGTTACTGTTACTGAGATTGACCCTATCTGTGCGTTACAAGCTGCAATGGATGGTTTTGAAGTTAAGAAATTAGAAACTGTTGTGGGTAATTCTGATATTATTATTACAACTACTGGTAACAAAGACATTATTCAAGGTCGTCATTTCGAGGCAATGAAAGATAAGGTTATTGTTTGTAACATTGGGCACTTCGATAACGAAATTGACATGGCTTGGTTAAATGAAAACTATGGAAACACAAAAGATACTATTAAACCGCAAGTAGATAAGTATAACATTGCTGGTAACGATATTATTGTTTTAGCAGAAGGTCGTTTAGTAAACTTAGGTTGTGCAACAGGTCACCCAAGTTTTGTAATGAGTAATTCTTTCACAAACCAAACTTTGGCACAAATCGAACTTTGGAACAATAAAGATGCTTATGAAAATGATGTATACATGTTGCCTAAACATTTAGATGAAAAAGTAGCAAAATTACACTTAGCTAAAATAGGAGTAGAGCTTACAGAATTACGTTCTGACCAAGCATCTTATATTGGTGTAACTGTTGAAGGGCCATTTAAGCCAGAACACTACAGATACTAGCAAAAGTTATTCTGAATTTATTTCAGATACTTAAAAAGCCCTTGCATTTATTTGTAAGGGTTTTTTTGTTTGAGCGTTTTAACAGGCTATCCGTTATATCTTTTCTAATATCTGTTCTCGATACAATTCTTTTCATTCTTCAAAAAATCACTCGAACAGACATTAAAAAAGGATGCCACTGCTATCCTTAACGCCGATTTATGCTCAGGACAATAATTTATTACAACTCCATTTTGTTTCCTGTCATTTTGAGTGCAGTCGAAAGGTTGTGTTTTAATTGTTTTGGTATTATAGTTAACAATATTGAATTTCGGAGTAATTCTATTTTAAGAAGAAGATTACTTCGTTTTTCTCGTAATGACATTTTATTAAGAATTATAGAGAAAGGTTTTAGTTCATGTCCTTAAACGCAAATATGTTTTTTTATAGTGTCATTCTGAATTTATTTCAGAATCACATCTAATAAGTTAACTCATTATTGATAAACTATAGTAACTAGTTATTTTAATATTAAACGCATTAAAATACTTAGCCCCGATTGAAGCGTTTGTTTGAGCTCCTCGCAGAGAGCGAGTGCGGAAAGCGGGAATTAGCTTCAAAAAAAAATCCTACAACTAAGTTGCAGGATTTTTTATATAAGTTTTAAACTTGAATTATATTTTTAAAGAATTAAATAATTCAATTAACCTTGGGCTAGAAGGTCTAGGTGCGTTTGCATCTACAATATTACCTTGTGGATCGATTAAGATAAAACGAGGGATGCTATTTACTTTATAGGCACCAGCAAAGTTTTTATCTCTTTTAGAGTATAATTGAATTCCGGTTAAGTTTTTATCAGCTACCATTTTCTTCCAAGCCTTGTAGTCTCTTTCACTATCAACAGAAATACTTACAAACTCAATGTTTTTGCTATGGTATTGCTTTTCTATTTTTTGTAAAAAAGGAATTTCTTGTTTACAAGGGTTACACCAAGTAGCCCACATATCAATATAAACATATTTACCTTTTAAGTCATCTAAAGAAGTTGTACCTCCTTTAAAATTTTCGTAGTCAACAAACTTAGGCGACTCCATGCCTTTTGCTAGTTTAGTAGCTAAATATTGTTTGTCTGCGTGGGTTTTATTTAAGTAGTTTGTTAATCCCTTAATGTTTTGTTTTTGTAAAGCAACAAAAGTAGAATCTAACTTATTTTCAGAGATTCTTTTGTTAAAATCAGCAGTATAATTATTTACTTTCGTATCGAATTTATCTTTAGATAATGTAAATAAGTCTTTATCATTTAAAAGATCTTCTTGTAATAAAGACGTTTTTGCTAAGAAATTACTTTCACCAGAACCTTCACCTGTATAAATAACAGTTTCATCAAATTCTTTTGAGTCAATTGTCATGTTAACATTTGCTCCGTTTTTTAAATATAAAGTTGTTGATTCCTGACCGTCAAAAAGACGATAAAAACCATTTTTAAGGTTCATTGTATCTTTAAAAGCACCATTTTCGTCAACTTTAATTACTCTACTAAATTTTAATTGCGGGTTAGAAATAACGATAGAATCAGAATTTTGATTT
This sequence comes from uncultured Tenacibaculum sp., assembly GCA_964021635.1. Taxonomy (GTDB): domain Bacteria; phylum Bacteroidota; class Bacteroidia; order Flavobacteriales; family Flavobacteriaceae; genus Polaribacter. The sequence continues at coordinate 3,421 of CAXHZZ010000106.1, read as the reverse complement.
GTTATTTTTCCTGAAAAAGTGACAAAATTATTTGGAGCTGTTTTACAAGAAACTATAGCAATGGCAATAGCCATTAAGTAAACTATTTTTTTCATTAGTGAAATCTGTTTAATTATTTTAAGAAGATACTAAATTACTGATTTTTTTGCACAAACAAGATGATTTAACTTTTTATCCAAGCCATCCTTCTCTGTCTAAACTTCGGTATTGAATTGCTTCTGTTAAATGATCTGATTTTATATTTATGGATTCATCAATATCTGCAATTGTACGTGCTACTTTTAAAATTCGATCGTAAGCTCTAGCAGATAAGTTTAGTTTTTCCATTGCCATTTTTAGTAAACTTTTACTTTCATCAGATAGTTTACAAAACTTACGAATTTGTTTTACATTCATCTGAGCGTTGTAATGAACGGTATCAGAATTGCTAAAACGTACTGTTTGTATTTTACGAGTTTTTGTTACTCTTTTCCTTATTACTACACTAGGTTCTCCTTTTCTTTCTTCGGATAATTTATCAAACGGAACCGGAGTTACTTCAATATGTATATCAATACGATCTAACAAAGGCCCGGATATTTTACTTAAATAGCGTTGCATTTCTGCAGGTGAAGATGTCATTGGAGAATTTGGATCGTTAAAAAAACCAGATGGACTCGGATTCATACTCGCGACCAACATAAAACTACTAGGGTAATTAACAGTGAATTTCGCTCTTGAAATAGTAACTTCTCTGTCCTCTAAAGGTTGTCGCATTACTTCTAAAACTCCGCGTTTAAATTCTGGTAATTCATCTAAAAATAAAACACCGTTATGCGCTAAGGAAATTTCACCTGGCTGCGGTAAGTTGTTTCCGCCACCAATTAATGCGATGTCAGAACAGCTATGATGAGGCGATCTAAAAGGGCGACTAAACTGTAATCCTGAGTTTTTTATTTTACCTACAACAGAGTGTATTTTTGTAGTCTCTAACGCTTCTTGTAATGTCATAGGAGGCAATATAGAAGGTAGTCTTTTTGCTAACATTGTTTTTCCTGCTCCTGGTGGACCAATTAAAATAATATTATGACCGCCAGCAGCAGCTATTTCCATACAGCGTTTTATACTTTCTTGCCCTTTAACATCAGCAAAGTCAAACTCAGGGAAATCAATATGTTTGTAAAATTCTGCACGCGTATCAACTATTGTAGGTGTTATTAACTCTTTATTCTCTAGGTGATTAATAACTTGTGTAATATTATCAACCGCTAGTATATTTAAATCATTAACGATTGCTGCTTCTTTGGCGTTTTCTTTTGGGAGTATAAAATGTCTGTAGCCTTCTTCTCTAGCTTTAATAGCAATGGGTAAAGCTCCTTTAATGGGTTGGAGACTTCCGTCTAAAGAGAGTTCTCCCATGATTATATAATCACTAATATCTTTGGTTATAATCTGTTTAGAAGCAGCAAGAATTCCAACTGCTAAAGTTAAGTCATAAGCAGCACCTTCTTTACGAATGTCTGCCGGGGCCATATTTATAATTATCTTTTTTCCAGGAAGCTTATAACCGTTATTATTTAATGCTGCAGAAATACGATAAGAGCTTTCTCGTACAGCATTGTCTGGTAACCCAACTAAATGATAACCTACACCTTTATCTATATTTACTTCTACAGTAATAGTTGTAGCTTCAATACCAAAAACAGCAGATCCATAGGATTTTATTAACATAACTTTCTCTTTCTGTTAAAGATAGCAAAAATTATTTTCTTTTTTTGTCGTGAATTTTTTCCATAAAAAAACCTCTTTGATTAAAGAGGCTTTTTTATTAATGTTATAATAAATTAGTTATTATTAAAGTTATCTAATCCTGTTTTTAACCAGTTATAGTATGATGTGTGATCTGTATATTGTTGAGGCGAGTTTAAAAGCTCTAAATTAGGACTCATTAATATATAAAATGGTTGAGATGCAGTTTTAAAGTTAGCAACTTGTAAAGTAGCCCATTTATCACCATAAGTTCTAATTCTTTTTACTTTACCATTGGGCTTAATAAAATCAAATTGTTCTTCTTCTGGTAATTGTCTTTCGTGGTCATCAACATATAAAGAGATTAAAACATAATCATCACTAATTAGTGAATAAATTTCTGGTTTAACCCAAATGTTTTCTTCCATTTTACGACAGTTAACACATGCCCATCCTGTAAAATCTAATAAAACAGGTTTGTTAACCGATTTTGCGTAAGCAATACCTTCTTCAAAATCCTTAAAACAATTTAACCCAAGCGGACATTTGTTGTCTTTTTTATAGATACTATGAAACTGTGGTGGTGCAAAACCACTTAATAAAGCGTTTTGATTCCAAACTGGTTTTTCCATAACTCCAGGTGCTAAATATATAGCTAAGGCTAAAGAACCAATACCTAATAATACTCTAAAGAATGTAAGTTTACCGTATTTTTTACCAATAAATCCGAATAAATATAATGCGGTTAATAAAGATATTACTGTCCATATACCAATGAATACTTCTCTTTTTAATAAATCCCAGTGACCAACTAAGTCAGCATTTGATAAGAATTTAAATGCAAAAGCTAATTCTAAAAATCCTAAAAATACTTTTACCGTATTTAACCATCCACCTGATTTTGGTAGTGAATTTAACCATTTAGGGAACATTGCAAATAAAGCAAAAGGTAATGCTAAAGCTGCACCAAAACCAATCATACCAGCTGATAATTGCATTGCACCTCCATCACTTCCTAAAGATCCTGCTAATAATGAACCTAAAATTGGGCCTGTACAAGAAAATGAAACAATAGCTAAAGTTAAAGCCATAAAGAATATACCAATAATTCCTCCTATACTAGAGGCGCTATCTGCTTTGTTACTCCATGAACTTGGTAACGTTAATTCATAAAATCCGAAGAAAGAACCAGCAAAGAATATTAATACTGTAAAGAAAAATAAGTTCAACCACATATTAGTTGAAATACTGTTTAAAATCTCAGGATCTAAAGTATCTAAGTAGTGAAAAGGTAAACTCAATAAACCGTAAATTAGTACAATAAAGAAACCATATAAAATAGCACTACGAATCCCTTTACCTTTTTTCTCGTTATGTTTTGTAAAGTATGATACTGTTAAAGGTACCATTGGAAAAACACAAGGAGTTAAAAAAGCTAATAATCCACCAACAAATCCTAGTAAAAATATGTTAAGTAAACTGTCTCCTTCTTGTTCTGATGATTGTTCAGCTGTACTTTTTAGTAAAGCCGTATTTTTTAAGTTTAAGTTTAGTGATTGTGATAAAGATTGACTTTTATCATCTACTTCAGCTACCGTTTGTGAAACTTCTTCGCCTATTAAAGAAAAAGTAAAGTCTTCATCAAAAGGTAAACAATATTCTTTACAAACTTGTGCGTCTAAATTAAGTGTTA
>CAXHZZ010000105.1:0-6024 GCA_964021635.1 uncultured Tenacibaculum sp. | reverse complement strand
TGGTTAAAACCGAATACTCCAGAAATTACGATTCCGTTTTACTCATCAGAAAGTAAAGAAGTTTCAGTAAAAATATTTTCAGAAACTATTTTAGTAAATACCATTAAAATGCAAGCACAAAAAGGATTTAATGAAGTAGTGTACGATGCTTCATTTTCTGAAAAAGGAAAAAAAGCATACCTTAAAATACATAAAGATGCTATCGTTAAAAAAGCTAAAAATGATGTTTATTATTTACCTAAAGGAAAATATAAGGCGGTAATAAATGCTAAGGAACAAGCTTTTGAAATAAAGTAAATTGTAACATTTGTTTGTTTTAATACTCTATTAGGTATAAACATAAAATAAAACAGATGAGTAAGCCATTAAATTATACGTGTCCGAAATGCAGTAACCGTACTTATGAAATAAGCGAAATGAGAGCAACAGGTGGCACGTTGTCTAAAATTTTTGATATTCAGAATAAAAAATTTACAAGCGTAACATGCCAACGATGTAGCTATACGGAGTTTTATAAAGCTAGTACGAGTGCGTTAAGTAATGTTTTTGACTTTTTTACAAGTTAAAGGAACTGATATAAGATAGTTGGTTTTATAAGAAACATTGGTACTTTTGTGGCTATGGGAATTATACGTGTAAACAACATCCGATTATTTACAAACCACGGATGTTTAGAAGAAGAAGCTAAAATAGGCTCGGAATATAGAGTTGATATAGAGGTGAAGGCAGATTTACAAAAATCGGCAAAAACAGATGAATTGGTTGATACTGTTGATTATGTACATTTAAATCATATTGTAAAAGAAGAAATGGCAATCCGATCTAAATTACTAGAACATGTTGCTCAGAGAATTATTGATAGAATTTTTAAAGAGATACAACTAGTTGATGAAGCGGAAGTTAGCGTAGCTAAAATTAATCCGCCAATTGGTGGTAATGTTGCCGAAGTAGTAATTGTATTAAAAGATGTGCGTAAAAGTTAAAAAAAGCTTGCGTTAAAAAATAAAAACTGTAAATTTGCAGTCCTTATTAATAAAAGGTGTCTTGGCCGAGTGGCTAGGCAATGGTTTGCAAAACCATGTACAGCGGTTCGAATCCGCTAGACACCTCAACAAAAGCGTATCTTTTTAAGATGCGCTTTTTTGTTTTTATTAACAAAAAAATTCGTTAAAAATCTGCATCTTTGTAGCTATGCGAATTTATCCAATAGAAACAGGAAATTTTAAACTAGATGGTGGCGCTATGTTTGGCGTTGTACCAAAAGCGATTTGGCAAAAAACAAATCCGGCAGACGATAAAAACATGATTTCAATGGGTATGCGCTGTATGCTTATTGAAGATGGAGATAGACTTACGTTGATAGATACCGGAATAGGAAACAAACAATCAGATAAGTTTTTTGGATATTATTACATGTTTGGTGATTTTTCACTAGACACATCACTTGCTAAATATGGTTTTCATAGAGATGATATTACAGATGTGTTTTTAACACATTTACATTTTGATCATTGCGGAGGTGTTATTCAATGGAATAACGATAAAACGGGTTTTATGCCTGCCTTTAAAAATGCGAAAGTTTGGAGTAATGAAAATCATTGGCAATGGGCAATTGAGCCTAACGCACGAGAAAAAGCATCTTTTTTAAAAGAAAATATACAACCTATAAAAGAAAACGGACAGTTAAACTTTATCCAAAAGAATGGTCAAAATCAAGTAGGTTTTGAGGTGTTATTTATGGATGGGCATACCGAAAAACAAATGTTACCTAAAATTCAATATCAAGGAAAAACAATTGTTTTTATGGCCGATTTATTGCCAACCGCAGGTCATATTCCTTTACCTTACGTAATGGGTTATGATACACGACCGTTATTAACTTTACAGGAAAAAGAAATCTTTTTAAAAGAGGCTGCAGACAAAGAATTTTACTTGTTTTTAGAGCACGATGCTTACAACGAGTTAATAACAGTAAAGCACACCGAAAAAGGAGTGCGTTTAAACGAGAGTTATAATTTTACAGATATATTTAATTAAGAGAAACATTATGAGAATTTTAAAACCCGTATTTTACTCAGCAATTGCAATTACCTCTTTAGTAGGTTGTTCATCAGTAAGTAAAAAGGTAGTGCCAACAGGTAGTAACACAGTAGTTACTATGTCAGAGAAGAAAGCCGAATTAACAGCGTATGAAAAAGATAACTGGCATCATTTAGATTTAGCAACCGATTCTATTCCAGGAATGAGTGTTGATAAAGCATACGAATTCTTAAAAGGAAAAAAAGGGGTTGAAGTTGTTGTTGGAGTTGTAGATTCTGGTAGTGATTTAAAGCACGAAGATTTAGTAGACGTTGCTTGGATAAACACTAAAGAAATTGCAGGAAACGGAATTGACGATGATAAAAACGGATATGTAGATGATATTAACGGGTGGAACTTTTTAGGAAAATCTTATAAAGAACATTTAGAGTACGAACGTATTTTAATGAATCCTTCAATTGCAGATGCAGAAACGTTAAAAGCGGTAAAAGCTTTACAAGAAACAAAAGTAGAGGGAGCAAAAAAAGAGTTAGTAGGAGTAACTAAAACTTTAGTAAAAGTTGAAGAAACAAAGAAAGAGTTAGTAAAAATTTTAGGAAAAGGAAATATAACCAAAGAAAAAGTTTTAGCTTTAAAGGAAAGTAATGAATTAGTAAACTTTGGAAAAAGACTTTTTAGCTATTTCAGTGATTTTAAAGAAGTCAATGAGTATTTTGCCAATGCTAAGAAAAAAGCAGAAGCAAGTGTTAACGGAGATAATTTAAAAACAGATTACCGTACAGTTGTAGGCGATAACGCATACGATATTAACGATAAGCCTGGTTATGGAGATGCTAACACAGGGCATTCTGAAGAAGGAGAAATTCACGGTACTCACGTAACAGGTATTATTGGTGCAACACGTAACAATGATAAAGGTATGAACGGTGTTGCTACTAATGTAAAAATGATGGCTGTACGTTCGGTATCAGACGGAGATGAATATGATAAAGATGTTGCTTTAGGTATTCGTTATGCGGTTGATAATGGTGCAAAAGTAATTAACACTAGTTTTGGTAAAGCTTTTTCACCAAATAAAGAATGGGTTTACGATGCAATTAAATATGCAGCTTCTAAAGATGTATTAATTGTAAACGCAGCAGGAAATTCAGGAGAAAACATCGATGTTGATAAAACATTTCCAAACGATGCTCCAGATCAATTAACAGAGGTTTCTGATAACTTCTTAACTATTGGTGCAATGAGCGCTAATTATAATGAAAAATTACCAGCAAGTTTTTCAAACTATGGTAAAGTAAATGTAGATATTTTTGCTCCAGGAGTTCAAATACACTCAACTTTTCCTGACAATAAATATCAAAAAATTAGTGGAACATCAATGGCTTCTCCAGCAACAGCAGGTGTAGCGGCATTAATACGTTCTTACTATCCACAACTATCTGCAAGTCAGGTAAAGCATATCATTATGAACTCTGGTACAAAGATCGATTTAATGGTTACAAAACCAGGATCTGCATCTAGAGCAAATCCAGCAGGAGATTTAGTTCCTTTTGCAGATTTATCAGTTTCTGGTCGTATTGTAAATGCATACAATGCAGTTAGAATGGCTGACAGAATGGTAAACGGAAGAAAATAAAAACAGAATACTATTAAAAAAAAGAGCATTATTTTTGATGCTCTTTTTTTGTTATAATAACAACCTATGCAGTTAGAGTTTGATAAACAAAAAGAACAATTAAAAATTAAAGATGAGGTACCAACTCATTCGAAATTAGTAATCGTGTTAATGTTAGTTAATGCGCTTAATATGGGAGTTCAATTGTTTTCGATGCGTTATTATAAAAACGAATTTCTTTTTATTTTGATGCTTTTATTGGCAATAGTATCAGTAGTTGCTGTATTTTTTTACTTCTTTAAAAGATCTTGGAAAACCAATTACAATCTTTCAGAAATTGAAGGGTTAGAGGTTAAGAAAGTTTTAGGAAGAGAACGTGTGTTTTTAAAATTACACAACGGAAAAAAAAGAAGCTTTACGATACTAAAAAACGAAAACGAATTAAATAACTTAAAAAACACACTAACCACAATAGGAATTAAATTAATTTAATATGAAAAAAATAATCTTAGGGCTTTCATTATTGTCTATAGTTTCTTGTGCTTCTACTAGTACAACAAGCAATAGTTTAGTAAAGTCGTCAGTAAGTAAATCAACAAGTCAAAATTATTGGCAACAGCATATTGATTATACAATGGATATTGATATGGATGTAAAGACATTTCAATATAAAGGAACGCAAAAAGCGGTTTACACAAACAACTCGCCAGATGCTTTAAAAAAGGTTTTTTATCATTTGTATTTTAATGCGTTTCAACCAAACTCGCAAATGGATGTGCGCTCAAGAAACATAAAAGATCCGGGTAAAAAGATAGCAGATAAAATTGTAAAATTATCTCCATCAGAAATTGGTTACATTAAAGTAAGCTCGTTAAAACAAAACGGAGTTGCAGTGAAACACGAAACAGTTGGTACTATCTTAGAGGTAACCTTAAATAAGGCAATTCAACCAGGAGAAAGTGTAACTTTTGATATGATTTTTGATGCGCAAGTTCCTAACCAAATCCGTCGTTCAGGTCGCAATAGTGCCGAAGGAGTAGCATTGTCAATGAGTCAATGGTATCCAAAAATGGCTGAATATGATTTTGAAGGATGGCACACGCCTCCATATATAGCAAGAGAATTCCATGGTATCTGGGGTAATTTTGATGTTACCTTACATATTGATAAAGATTATGTAGTAGGTGGAACAGGATATTTACAAAACCCACAAGAAGTAGGTCATGGTTATGAAGATAAAAATAAAACTTTAAATCTTCCTTTAGGAGATAAATTAACTTGGAAATTTAACGCACCGAATGTGCACGATTTCACTTGGGGAGCAGATCCTGAATATATTCACGATACGTATAAAATGGAAAATGGAATAGATTTACATTTCTTATACAAAAAAACATTAGAAGCTAAGTATTTAGAAAACTGGAAAAAATTACAGCCTAAAACAGCTGAGTTGATGCAATATTTTTCTGAAAACATTGGGCAATATCCATACAAGCAATATTCAGTTATTCAAGGTGGAGATGGCGGAATGGAGTATGCAATGAGTACTTTAATTACAGGAAAACGTAGTTGGGGAAGTTTATTTGGTGTTACTGCACACGAAATGGCACACACTTGGTTTCAGTTTTTATTAGCAACAAACGAAAGTAAACACCCATGGATGGATGAAGGTTTTACATCATATATTTCTAACAAAGCAGAAAATAAAATTTCTGGTAAAAATGTAAAAAATCCACATGTAGGGTCGTATAGAGGTTATAATTATGTGGTAAAAAACAATATAGAAGAGCCGTTAACTACACATGCAGACAGGTACCATACAAATACTGCATACGGAGTAGCGAGTTATTCTAAAGGAAATATTTTCTTATCGCAATTAGAATATATTATCGGAGAAGAGAATGTGGCTAAAACATTAAAAAAATATTTTAACGATTTTTCTTTCAAGCATCCAACGCCAAACGACATCAAGCGTTCTGCTGAAAAAGTTTCAGGAATTCATTTAGATTGGTATTTAAACGAGTGGACACAAACTACACATACGATTGATTATGGTGTAAAAGCTGTATCTGGTAAAGAAATTACTTTAGAGAGACTTGGTCAAATGCCAATGCCTATAGATGTTGAGGTTACTTATGTTGATGGAAGCAAAGAGGCTTTTAATATTCCTTTACGTATGATGCGTGGTGAAAAACCAACCAAGGCAACGACAATTTCAGATTGGACATGGGCACACCCGACATATACTTTTACAGTATCAAAAGAAGTAAAATCTGTAGAAATTGATCCGTCAAAATTAATGGCAGACATCAATCAAGAAAATAACTCGTTTGGAAAATAAATTTTTAATGTTATTCTGAATTTATTTC
>CAXHZZ010000104.1:0-6083 GCA_964021635.1 uncultured Tenacibaculum sp. | reverse complement strand
TTAGAAAACATTGCTCGTATGAATACTGAGTTTATGAAAGCTAGCTTAAAAGGATAAAACCTTTTTTTTATATAAAATTAAAATCCCGAGTTAAAACTCGGGATTTTTTTATTTTGAAGCAATTACATTTTTATCTGTAACGAATCCTTTAATTTTTACTCGCGTTCGTTTTGTTTTTGCATTTGATATGATGGTAAACACTTTAGAAAAATCACCTATTCTATTAGTATCGTAAGTAACCTCTATATTTCCTTTTTTTCCTGGCATAATTGGCTCTTCTGTTTTCTTTGGTACTGCACAATAGCAAGTGGATGTAACGTGTTTTATAGTTAAAGGAGCGTTACCAATATTAGTAAACTCAAAAATTCGCTTCTTTTCTGATCCTTGGGTTATTTTACCATAATCGATGGTAGTATTTACGAATTTAAATTCTTGTGAGTTAGCCGACATTGTTACCAAACAAACGGCGATTAATGTTAAAATTGATTTCATGTATTTTGGTTTTTAGTGATAATATCAGTTTCTGAATCTTCTGAAAAAGGAAATTAAATTACTTTATTAATTTTCTCAATCATTGTACGAATTAAGTATTAATAATACTGGCAATTTTAAGGTGTTGCTAATAGTAAACTTAAATTAATTAGCCATGAATTGTATTATTATAGAAGACGAGCTTCCTGCACAAAATATTATAAAGAGTTATACACGTAAAATTCCAGATTTAGAATTAATAGCTTCGTTTCAAACAGCAATTAGTGCGAATGAGATTTTATAAAAACAATTAAAAATCCGCCGAAAATAATTATTACAACTGCCTATCCTGATTATGCAGTTTCTAGTTTCGAATTAGATACAATTGTAGATTATTTAGTAAAACCTTTTTCTTTCGATCGTTTTTTAAAAGCAGTAACAAAAGCAGAAAATCAAGTAAAGAGTATAAAAATTAAAGATAAGGAAGTAATTTACTTAAATATAGATAAAACCATCCATAAAGTATATTTAGAAGAGATACTGTATTTAGAATCTGACAGAAATTATGTTACTTTTTTTACTATTGATAAAAAACTAACAATTATAGATTCATTAAAAAATTGGAAGGATACTTTAGATGAGCGTTTGTTTGTACAAATTCACAAGTCGTATGTTGTAAATTTAAAAAAGGTAGAAAAGTTTACAGGAACTAACCTATGTATTAAAAACAAAATTCTGCCTATTGGCAGAACTTATAAAAAAGAACTATTGGTTAGCTTAAAAGCTAACCAATAGTTGTAATACTATATAATTATTCCCAAGAGTTGTCAGCGTCTTCGCCTCCCCAAGTTATTGTAACTAAGTAAGGATTATCAATAAAAGGGTTTCTGTTTCCTTGTACATCATAAATTACATTATTTCTTTGTCTTTCGAAATCAGAAACCGGATCTTCTTTATTCCATTTAAGGAATAATTCCATAGAACCAACCTTGTCAAAAGTTTCACCATATCTTGCGTTTAAATAAAATACCATTCTTGCTATATCTCCTTTCCATTCATCACCAGGAAACCAAGTACTACCTTCTCTTTTATATGTTCCAGTACCATCAATAAAAGGGTAATTAGACCTTTGTGTGTTAATTGCATCATCACATGAACGTAAATGATGTAAATCTGTAACTGCATCTTCTGCAGTTAATTTAGATTGAGGGTATACATGCTCTGTATTGAATGTTTGCGTTGGATATGAATTAGAACCTGACGTATACTCTCTTTCATCTCTACTTTCGCTTGTATACATTAAAATAACATTAGCTACATTAGCTAAATCTTCATCCGCATTATATAAATAATTATGTCTTTCGCCATAAGTTAATATAGTAGTGTGAGAGCTCGTAACTAAATCTTTTAAAGTATTGTAGTTGGTATTTTTATCATCTATAAAAGATACTCCGTTATAATAAGCAGCTAATTCTGAAGGAATATTAAAAGATATTACTTCAACAACATTAATTGTTATTGTTGCTGTTGCACAAGTTGCTGTTGCATCGTTATCACATAATGAATATGTGAATGTATCTTCACCAGAAAAATCTGTTTGTGGTGTATAAGTTATTGTTCCGTCACTATTTAAAGTTACGGTACCATTTGTACTAGTAGTATCAACAGAACTTACCTTGGCATCATCAACAACGGTATCATTATCTAGGTGCGTATTTATATTTAATGTAGAATTGATACCTACATTGTAAGAATCATTAACAGCTTCTGGACTCCCATTATCTATAACGTTAATTGTTACTGTAGCAGTAGAGCAAATTTCAGACGATACTTTACTACAAATAGTATAATTAAAGCTATCCTCACCAGAAAAATTATTTGATGGTGTATAAGTGTACGTACTACGTTCTACTTCAATAGTACCACCATTAACAGTAGCATCATCAAAGGTAATAGTAATTCCTGTAGATGGGTATTCGTCGTTAGTTAAAAAGCTTGGTAATTCTAAAAAAGTACCTTCTTTAGCTTCAAAAACATCATCAGTTGCTGTTATTACAATTTCTTCATCTACTGGATCTGGAGTAGGATCAGGCTTTACAACATCTGATTCATTTCCTCCACAATTAATAAGTAACAAGGTTAAAAAACCAAGAAATAATACTTTTTTCATCATTTTACTCTTTAAATTATTGTTTTTCTATTTTATCATGTACTTTGGTTGGAATGTTATCATTCCATACAGTTAATATATCTGTTGCCACACTTGCTCCGCTTCCTGATGCTATAGCAAACTGACTGCGTATACCTGATAAAGTACCGCAAACATACAACCCTTTTTTTATTAAATAGTTAAAATTACGTAGTTGCACTCTGTCTTTCATTACATTAGCTCTCATATGAGGCTCAATATATTGTTCTAAACCAGCTATTTCAAATGGTTTAGAATAGTTTAATGCTATAACTACTTTTTTACTATAATATTCATTTTTATTAGTTATAACTTTATAACCATCTTCATTATCTAGAACTGCTTCTACTTTTTCATTTTCTATTTGAGAAACGTGTGGATATTGATTAGATAGTTGCTCTTTTCCTTGTTCTAAGATATCGCTACCTAAAGTACCTGTAGGTAATCCCAAAACATTATTAAACAGAGCATTCTGTAAATGAGATGTTCGTTGGTGCATTAAAATACCAACTTTTCTATTTTTAGCATATTCTTTTTTGTAAGCAGAACCTATAACTAACGCGCATTGCATACCAGAAACTCCACCTCCTATAATTAAACAATCAAAAATCATTTATGCTAATAATACTTTAATGTTTTCAGCAAATAATCTTACTGCGATAGCTAATAAGATAACTCCAAAAATCTTTCTAATAATTTTAATTCCGTTATTACCAATAATTTTTTCTATTCTAGCAGAGGTTTTTAAGACTATGTAAATAACTATTACGTTTAGTAGCACTGCTATAATTATATTTGATATATGAAATTCTGCTCTTAATGATAAAAGAGTTGTTAAGCTACCTGGACCTGCAATTAATGGAAACGCTAATGGAAAAACAGTTGCCGTTAATGTTTCATCTTCATCTTCTTTATATAAAGTGATTCCTAAAATCATTTCTAAAGCGATAAAAAACAAAATAAATGCACCTGCAACGGCAAAAGAATGTACATCTACACCAATAACACCTAATAATTCTTTACCAACAAATAAAAACAGAATCATTATTGCCCCAGCAATAACCGATGCTTTTTCAGACTGTATATGACCAACCTTTTTACGCAAGTCAATAATAATAGGAATGTTACCTATAATATCAATTACCGCAAAAAGTACCATAAATGCAGTAAAAACTTCTTTTATATTAAAATCCATAATATCTTTTTTTTCAGCTGCAAAATTATATAAGTAATGTTACAATCTAGTATTTTTGCAACTAAATTTTATGTGAAGTTATTGTTAACTTACATTTTTAAATATCTTTTTATGTTTCAATTAGGAAAAACTATCGTTTCAGAAGATCTTATCGATAAAGATTTTGTTTGTAATTTATCTGCCTGTAAAGGAGCTTGTTGTATTGATGGTGATGCTGGCGCCCCTTTAGATAAAGAAGAAACAAAGATTTTAGAAGACATATATCCTAAAATTAAACCCTTTCTTCGCAAAGAAGGTATTGAGGCTATTGAGAAACAAGGTGTGTGGATTACTAGTGATTTTGGTGAACTAGAAACGCCTTTAATTAACGATGCTGATTGTGCTTATGTTATTTTTGATGATAAAAACACTGCTTTATGCGCTATAGAAGAAGCTTATAACCAAGGAATTGTAGATTGGAAAAAACCTGTTTCTTGCCATCTTTATCCTGTTAGAGTAAAAGATTATAGTGAGTTTTCTGCTGTTAATTATGATAAGTGGGAAATTTGTGATGATGCCTGTTCTCTAGGTAAAGAATTACAAGTACCCGTTTATAAATTTGTAAAACAAGCACTGGTTAGAAAATTTGGGCAAAATTGGTACGATGAATTAGAACAAATTGCGGAAAAAAGAAATAGATAATCTTATATATTGTAAAAACAAAAACGACGCTATTTAGCGTCGTTTTTTTTATTTTCATGATATTATTCTAATTAACACTAAAACTCCAAACTTGCCCTATAGACTTTGCTCCTGAGTTATCAATCGTATTAACTTTCCAATAATATGTTTTACCTGTTGTAACAGTTACATTATATAATTCTTCATCTTGAGAACTTGTTACATCTGTTAAGTCTGCATCCTCGCCAAAGAAAACTTCATATGATAATGTATCATCTGTGTTAGAATCTGCTCCTGTCCATTGTAAATCAACAGATACTGTTGATGCATCTAAAGCTGCTTCAGCGGCTGGGCTAACTAATTCTGCTGTAAAAGGAGCGTTATTTGCTTCTCCTGTTCCTTTGGTGTAAAACGCAAATACTGAAGATGCTTCTCCCGATAAGCCTTTACTATCGGTAGCGGTTACTCTCCAATAATATGCAACACCCTTATCTAAATTAATAGATTTAGTAGAAGAACTAGCTGTTTCTGTTTTAATTATAGTAGCCATGTCTCGACTATTAGAAAATTCAACTTTATAACTAATAGCATCGTTATTAGCATCTGTAGCATCACTCCAATCAAAAGCAATTGTATTATCTATACATAATAAATCTTGTGTTGGATATGCTAAACTAACTTTACTTGGAGCTTCATTAACCACCTCTGGTTCTCCTCCGCCTTTACTACTTCCACCTCCACAAGCAACAAATAGTGGAAGTGAAAATAATGCGATTGTTTTTATTGCTTTTCTCATTTTTTTAATATTTTAAAAGTATTAGTCTTATCGTTTCCTAGTTTCAGTATATAAATTCCTGCTTTATAACTATTGAATGGAATTGATAATTCATTTCCTTGTCTTTCTATTTTTTTATCTAAAACAACTTTACCTGTTACATCAAACACAGTAACTTTAACATTATTTGATGTATCTACCGGTAATAATAATTCGATAGATTCTGTTACTGGATTGTTTCTTAAGAAAACATTATCAATAACTGTTTTAAATTTACCTTCACATGCTTTTGCTGTAGTTACCTCTAAAACACCTTTTCCTTCAACTTTAACGTTAAATGTTGATTGCTCGAATGTATTAATTAAGTCACCATTTAAAAACACTTTATAAGGTGCCGTTCCTGAACTTACATTTACGGTATAATCTCTAGATTGGTTATTTTTAGCAACTCTTAAAGAAACAGTTTCAGCTGCTTTTATATTTATTTCAAAACATTGCTTATAGTCTCTACCATCGACCTCTATACAAACTTCATAGCTACCAGGAGCTAAATTTTCGAAAGTATAAGATGCAGATGTTAATGCTGTTGTTTCTTCTTTTCCATCTCCTTTTAAGGTTACTGTATAATCTACAAAAGTTTGCTTAACATTGATTGTAATTTGACCATCACTTTCACCTGCACAAGTTTCTGAAATAGATTCAATAGCTATGTTATCTGTATTTAAGTAACTAGTATCACAAGCATCCCCTATACCATTTCCGTTAGTATCTTTTTGATCTGCATTTTTAGTGTT
>CAXHZZ010000103.1:0-6308 GCA_964021635.1 uncultured Tenacibaculum sp. | reverse complement strand
TCCATGGGCGCAAAAGTAATTAAAAGAAAAAGGGCAAACAAATGTTTGCCCTTTTTGATATTATATAAATATGATATTTTATTTTTTACCAAACATACCACCTAATAACCCACCAAGTAATCCTCCATCAGATTTTTTTTCATCAGCACCACCTAAAACCATACCGGCAATGTCATCAACAATACTTCCGTCACCATCAGCATCTAAAATTTGTTCTAAAAAACTTTGTTCTTTATCTGCAGAATTACCCCCAAGTAGTCCGCCTAATAGTCCACCTAAATCACTTGAGTTGTTTACATTATCCTGACGAGATTGTTTACCTAAAACTCCCATCAAAATTGGTGCAGCAGTTTTTAAAATATTAGCAACAGATCCTGCATCTATGCCAGCTTTTTGACCAATGATTTTTTCTACACCTTGTTGTTTATTTCCTAAAACGTGTTTTAAAATATTACCTCCATCTTGTAAAACATCAGCATTTACACCGCCATTAAATAAACCACCTAAATTATCTAAAATACTACCATCGTGTTTATTTAAAGCTCCCATTAATCCTTCAGCTCCCTGTTGGGTTGTAGAGTTACGTTGCATTGCTTTCATTAAAACAGGTAATGCCATAGTTAAAACACTGCTTGTTTTGTTAGTGTCTTGTCCTGTAGAACCAGCCACACCTGATATAATCGATTTACCTAAGTCGCTGTTTAATAAGTCTAAAATTCCTGCCATTTTTAATGTTGTTATAAGATTTGTAATTAGTTATCAGTAATTATGACACAAGTTACGTATTAATGGTCACATTTTTTAAATATTTATTTTATCTTACAGCCTTTAAAAATTTAAATCATATAGATGAAAAAACTGGCGTTACATTGGAAAATTTTAATAGGAATGGTTCTAGGAATCTTATTCGGATTTTTAGCATTGCAATTTGGCTGGAATAGTTTTATAGAGGATTGGATAAAGCCATTAGGAACTATTTTTGTGAAATTATTAAAATTAATAGCTGTACCGTTAATTGTAGCTTCATTAATTAAAGGAATTTCAGATTTAAAAGATATTTCTAAATTTAAAAGTATTGGTGTAAGAACTATGCTTATATATATAGGTACTACTGTAGTTGCAATTACCATAGGTTTGGTATTAGTGAATCTAATTCAGCCTGGAGACGGAATATCGCCAGAAACAGTAGATAAATTAACAAATACTTACGCAAAAAGTTCTGGAGTAACAGCTAAAATAACAGAAGCAACAAAACAACAGAGTAGCGGGCCTTTGCAGTTTGTAGTTGATATGGTGCCTGATAACGCAGTAAG
Source organism: uncultured Tenacibaculum sp. (assembly GCA_964021635.1). GTDB lineage: Bacteria > Bacteroidota > Bacteroidia > Flavobacteriales > Flavobacteriaceae > Polaribacter. The sequence goes on along the minus strand of CAXHZZ010000103.1, from coordinate 4,995 downwards.
TGCGATGAGTAACAATAAAGCAATGTTACAAGTAATATTCTTTACTATTTTCTTAGGTATATCAATGTTATTAATAGGTGAAAGTAAAGCGAAACCTTTAAAGAATTTTTTCGATTCATTAAATGAAGCGATTTTAAAAATGGTAGACCTTATAATGTTAATTTCTCCTTATGCGGTATTTGCTTTATTAGCAAATGTTGTGGTTACCTCTGGTAATCCTGATATTTTATTAGCTTTATTAAAATATGCCGGAGTAGTAGTTTTAGGTTTGTTACTAATGATTGTTTTCTATTCAGTTTTAGTAAGTGTTTATACAAAGAAAAACCCTTTTTGGGTATTAAAACAATTAAGTCCAGCACAATTATTAGCTTTTTCAACAAGTTCGAGCGCAGCAACATTGCCTGTTACGATGGAGCGTGTAGAGGAACATATTGGTGTAGATAAAGAAGTATCTAGTTTTGTGTTGCCAGTGGGTGCGACCATAAATATGGACGGAACAAGTTTATACCAAGCAGTAGCAGCAGTATTTGTAATGCAAGTTTTATGGCCAGAAGGTTTAAGTTTTGCAAATCAAATATCAATCGTATTAACAGCTTTATTAGCATCTATAGGTAGTGCGGCTGTTCCTGGAGCAGGAATGGTAATGTTGGTTATTGTTTTAGAATCTATTGGTTTCCCTAAAGAATTGTATCCGGTGGCTTTGGCGTTAATTTTTGCTGTGGATAGGCCATTAGATATGTTACGTACCACTATTAACGTTACAGGAGATGCAACTGTTTCTATGGTTGTTGCAAAATCTGTAGGTAAACTGCACGATCCTAAGCCTAAAAACTGGGATGATAATTACGATGATGTAAAATAAAAAAGGATTTATAAGATAAACCTAAAAAACATCAATGTATAGTTTAACATTGATGTTTTTTAGGTTTAAAAAAAAGATTTAAATCTTTTAATTGATTTTAAAAAGAGGTAAATGAAAATTACAATTACGAGTCCGCTTGTTTCAGTTCATTGGTTATTTAAAAATATAAAAGCAGATAACTTAATTATTTTAGATGCAAGTATCGCCAAAGTAGGAGCTCAAGAAGATAAAGTAGAAAGCAACGAACAAATTGTAAATACAGTTTTGTTCGATTTAAAAAGTGTTTTCTTATATAAAGAAGGTGAGTTTCCGAATACAATTCCGACAGAGAAACATTTTGAAAAAGAGGTTCAAAAACTAGGAGTTAATAAAGATAGTTGTGTAGTTATTTATGACGATTTAGGTGTGTATTCTTCACCTCGAGCTTGGTGGTTATTTAAGTTGTTTGGTTTTAAAAACGTAGCTGTTTTAAATGGCGGATTGCCAGCTTGGCAAGAAGCAAAATATCCAACAGAAAAGTTAAATACTAAACAATTATTAAAAGGTGATTTTAAGGTAGATTTTAAAATTAACTACTTAAGTATTACTAAAGATGTATTGATGGCATCAAATGATAAGAAACATATTTTTGATGCGCGCTCTAAAGGACGCTTCGAAGCAACATTGCCAGAACCTAGAAAAGATTTAAGAGGAGGTCATATTCCGAATTCAAAAAGTTTACCCTATTCTGAATTACAGCTTGATGGTAAGATGAAATCTAAAGAAAAATTACAAGAAATTTTCTCAGCATTAAATCCGAAGAAAGAAACCGTTATTTTTTCATGCGGATCAGGTATTACAGCCTGTATTTTAGCATTAGGAAATGAGTTAGCAGGGAATACAAACTATTCCGTATATGATGGCTCATGGACGGAATGGGCGAGTACTTTAACTTTGCCAGTTGTGAAGTAATATTTTAAAAAAAATAAAAGATGAAAAAAAGATTATTTACGTTTATGTTGTTGTTAGTTGCTGTTGAAACTTTCGCGCACGAAGGGTCAGGAGCCGTTATAAATAAAACAATTGTTAAAAATGGAATAGGTTTAGGAAGTGTAATTGCTGTTGTTATTTCTTGGGATAGAAATAAATCAGTTTTATACTCTTTTATTCACGGGGTTTTTGGATGGTTGTATGTAATTTATTTTATAATAGTTAGGGATAAAAAATAATTTAAATCAATTTCTTAACTTCTTGTTTTAAATATGCAATTGATGTTTGTGTAGGATTCTCAGTCTGAGAATAATCAATTAATATACTTTCGCGTAAATCTTTTGCCGTTTTTGCTGTTTCTGATGTTTTACGAAGCTTCGCTATTATTGTTAGTTTTGCAGCTACAATAGCTTTCCAACTATCTTCCGATACATATAGTTGTTGCACCATATTATGTTCGTACTCTTGTTCGATATTAGCAATTAATAATTGAACATAACTATTAGTATCCTCGCTAATAGGAATTACTCTTACCAATAATTTTGTAGGGTTTATGCGCTCGCAAAATAAAAGTAAACGCTCGTAAGCCTGCAGTTTAATAGGCAAACTTTCACGCTTTTTATCAACTAAAGCATTAAATTTTTTATCATTATTATCTTGTTTAATAAATGCACCTAATATAAAATAGGCTACAAATCCTGTTACCATTGCGGGTAAAGCGTATGCGAATGCTTCAAAAATTTTATCTTCCATAATGCGAATATACAAGTCCTGTTAAAATTGCCAATCCAAAACTTAATAAAGTTCCGATTAAAATGTATTCTGTTAGTTTTCTATCTTTGGCTGAAGTTAAGTCTCCAAAACGAAAAATAGATTTTGCAGCTAGTAAAAACCCAACACCTGCCCATTGTCCGATAACTATGAACGTAAATATTAATAAACGTTCTAAAATTCCGATATATTTTCCCGCTTTAGCCAAAGAGTCGTCTTCTTTTTTAAATTCTTTTTCAGGATTCCATTGCGATATTATCGTTTGTATTATTATTGATGCAACAAAACTCACAAAAAGTAGGCAAGATATAAGTAGCAGTGTTTTTAATGAAAAAAGAAAATCAATAGTAAATTGATAAGGAATATACCAATAGGTTACCAGTGCTAATATTAAAATATGTAAAAACTGATCTATAAAAAACAGCCAAGTTTTGTTCTTTTTATGTTGTAAATATAATTTACTTAAGTCAATTAAATAATGAGTTGTAGCTATAAAAAGTACGCCTAAAATGTATTTAAAACTAAAGCTCACCATTATTAATAACAATACTAAATGAACAGTAATATGTAAGTATAGTTTTTTAGATTTAATCTTTTTTTTCTCTTTATTCTTAACCCATTTTTCTGATTGAAAAATAAAATCTCCTAAAAAATGAGCAATTAAAAACTTTAAGAACAAAATCATAATGAGCTTATTTTTTGTTGAATTAATTTTCTGTATCTTTTTTCTAGTTTGATAATGGCATCATACCCAGCACGTTTTTGTCGTTCGCTAATATTACTTTGTGTAATACCTATTTTTTGACCAATATCACTTTGAGTTAATAACGGGTTTTCTATTGATATTTGAAATACTTCGGCTGAATTTTTTGTCCAATTATTCATAGTTAATAAAGCTAAATCTAAAGCCAAATTAAGTTCTTCATCTAACGCTAACCAAGGTGTTTTTATTGCAATTAATTGTTTTTTTACCAGGTTATCAAAAACTTCACCTGAATTAACAAAGGCTTCTCCATTGGCCTCTGTAATAGGTAAGGTTTTATTTTTTTTTGAGCCAATACCAATGCCAATTCTTACATCAATATTATCTATTTGTTTTAACTGAGATTTTAATAAAAAAGCAACATAAAAAGCTTTCTCAATAGGCACTTCAAGTTGAAAGCTATCACCTCTAAAAATTTCCCAACCAATAGGTTGTTTTCCAAATTTATTAAGAATTTTTTTTAGCTTTTCTAGCCAAACACTATTATCAGATTTTCTAGATTTTACAATGTCTCCTGTTAAAATACTTGTCATTGATATTTGAGTTATAAGTTTTAAAAATACTTAAATATTTATAAATGACCAAAATTATCTGTAATTAAGCAGATAATTTTGTTTATCTGTTTTAAAGCAGATATGTTGTTTTATCTGTTTTTAACAGTATAAAAAGTTGTGAATAAAAAAAAGCTTTCATTCTTCATATAACCTAAAAGAATGGTTAAATTTCCGTTTTAAAAATTATTTCAAATTTTTTCTATTGAATACTTATTTAGAGCAACTTAACGAACCACAGAGAGCCGCCGTTTTACAAAAAGATGGCCCAATGATAATTATTGCAGGAGCCGGGTCGGGTAAAACGAGAGTTTTAACCTACAGAATAGCTCATTTAATGCAGCAAGGAGTAGATTCTTTCAATATTTTGTCTTTAACCTTTACCAACAAGGCAGCTCGAGAAATGAAAGAGCGTATTGGAGGTGTTGTTGGTTATAGCGAAGCAAAGAATTTATGGATGGGAACTTTTCACTCTGTTTTTTCTCGTATTTTAAGATCAGAAGCAGATCGTTTAGGTTATCCTTCTAACTTTACAATTTACGATACACAAGATTCTGTTCGGTTAATATCTGCAATTATTAAGGAAATGAATTTAGATAAAGATCGCTATAAACCTAAGCAGATTTTAAGCAGAATATCATCGTTTAAAAATAGCTTAATTACAGTAAGAGCTTATTTTAATAATTCAGATTTGCAAGAAGCAGATTTAGCAGCAAGCAGGCCAAAAGTAGGTGATATTTATAAAGCGTATGTAGAAAGATGTTTTAAGGCAGGAGCAATGGACTTTGATGATTTATTGTTAAGAACCAATGAATTGTTAACTCGTTTTCCTGAGGTTTTAGCAAAATATCAAAGTCGCTTTAAGTATATTATGGTTGATGAGTACCAAGATACAAACCACTCACAGTATTTAATTGTAAGAGCTTTGGCAGATCGTTTTCAGAATATTTGTGTGGTTGGTGACGATTCGCAAAGTATATATAGTTTTCGAGGAGCAAATATCAATAACATTTTAAATTTTCAGAAAGATTATCCAGATGTTAAGACTTTTAAATTAGAGCAAAATTACAGATCAACAA
>CAXHZZ010000102.1:0-6529 GCA_964021635.1 uncultured Tenacibaculum sp. | reverse complement strand
ACAAAAAAGGGAAGTTTTTAAAACTTCCCTTTTTTGTTTATGTTAACGATTGCATAGATACTAATTTAAAATATTCTCCTTTCTTAGCAAGTAATTCTTCATGTTTACCTTGCTCTACAATCTTTCCTTTTCTTAAAACAACAATATTATCAGCTTTTTGAATTGTTGATAATCGATGCGCTATAACTAACGAAGTTCGGTTCTCCATCATTTTCTCTAATGCTTGTTGCACTAGTTGCTCGCTTTCTGTATCTAAAGCAGAAGTAGCTTCATCTAAAACCATTATAGGTGGGTTTTTTAAAACAGCTCGTGCTATCGATAAACGTTGTTTCTGACCGCCAGAAAGCAGATTTCCACTATCTCCAATATTTGTTTGATATTGCTCAGGTAACTCTTTAATAAATTCATGAGCGTTTGCAATTTTTGCAGCTTCTAAAACCTGGAGATCCGAAGCATCTTCTACTCCTAATTTTAAATTATTAGCAATACTGTCATTAAATAAAATAGATTCTTGAGTAACAATTCCCATTAAACCACGTAGAGATTTTTTAGAAACATCTTTAATATTAATATTGTCAATTAAAACTTCACCTTTATTTACATCGTAAAAACGTGCTATTAAATTTGCAAGTGTAGACTTTCCACTACCAGATTGTCCAACAAGAGCAACAGTTTTACCTTTTGGTATTGTTAAAGAAAAATCTTTTAAAACATACTCATCCTTATATTTAAAGGAGATATTTTTAAATTCAATAACGCTATCAAAATTATTTTTTGGCTGAGGATTTTTTGCTTCAATAATTGTGTTTTTCGTATTTAAAACCTCCATAATTCTTTCGGCAGAAGCATCACCTTTCTGTATGTTAGAATATGTAGTAGCAATTGCTTTTACAGGGTTCAACACTAAATAAAACAAACCAATATATCCGAAAAATTCTTGCGGTTTCATATCACTATTTTCACCTAAAACTAATTTTCCTCCATAAAATAAAATGGCAATAATTGTAGTAACCCCTAAAAACTCACTCATAGGAGATGCTAGTGTTTTTCTATGGATAACCTTTGTCATAAGGTTACTGTATTTTTTAGTTGAGCCTTTAAATTTAGTTGCTATTCGCTCTTCTGCATTAAATCCTTTTATTACACGTAAACCGGTTAATGTCTCTTCAATAAACGATAAGAAATTACCAGTTTCTTGTTGTGCTAACAATGAATTTGCTTTTAACTTTTTACTAATAGCTGAAATAATTAAACCAGATACAGGTAGTAAAATAAATACAAACAGCGTTAGCTTTACACTTATTGCAAACATTGAAATAAGGGTAAAAATAATAGTTAAAGGTTCTCTTACAATAGTCTCTAATGAAGTTAAAAAAGTAGTTTCTACTTCTTTAACATCTGCAGTTAATCGTGCAATAGTATCTCCTTTTTTCTTTTCAGAAAAATAAGCAATAGGTAATTCTAAAATTTTATCATACAATTTGTCTCTAATGTCTTTAACGACTCCATTTCTAAGAAAAGCTAAAACATAAGATGCCAGATATCTGAATAAGTTTTTGAAGAAAAATAAACTAAAAGACAACATACAAATAAATAAAAGAGCCTTTTCAATTCCTCCACTTTCTAGCATGTCGGTAACAGTAAAGTTTATCGAGCCTTGTACATAGTCATAAACGCTACTTATACCTTCATAAACAGGTTTTTCATATACCTTTTCTTCTTTACCAAATAAGATTCCTAGTACAGGAATGAAACCTAAAACAGATAATACGTTAAATACAGCATATAAAATATTAAAAAATACATTTAGCCACGCAAATTTTAAATATGGTTTAGTAAATTTTAGAATGTCTTTAAAATAATTCATTTACAAGTTTAATTCTTTTATAATTCGTTGAATTTTTTCATCTAGGGCTTTTTCAATAGTTACGGCATTCTCTACCGTATCTAATTTTGATTTTACACTAAAATAAAACTTAATTTTAGGTTCTGTTCCACTAGGGCGAGCTGCCATTTTTGTTCCGTCTGTAGTTTGATAAATCAATACGTTAGATTTCGGAATATCCATAACTGTTTCTTCGCCAGTAAGTAAATTCTTTTTTATAGAGGATTGATAATCATACAAAAATTCCACTTTTGCATTGTCTATTTCAGTAAACGGATTTTTACGTAAATCAACCATCATTTGTTTGATTTGTTGTGCACCGTCCATTCCTTTTTTAACAATAGAAATTAAGTGTTCTTTATAAAAATGATGACGTGTATATAATGCCAACAATTCTTCATAAAAAGAACTATTATTTGCTTTTGCATTGGATGCTATTTCACAAGCCAATAGGGCAGAGGTAACCGCATCTTTATCTCTTACAAAATCACCAACCATATAGCCAAAACTTTCTTCACCACCACCAATAAAATCTAATTGGGGGTAATCTTTAATCATTTTAGCAATCCACTTAAAACCGGTTAAACCAACTTTGGTTTCAACTCCGTAAGAAGTAGCAATTTCATTTACTAAATTCGTAGAAACGATGGTAGAACCTACAAATTGTTTTCCGTTTAGTTTACCTTGTTTTTTCCAATCATTAATTAAGAAATCGGTCATCATACTCATGGTTTGATTTCCGTTTAATAATTTCATGTTACCTTCTAAGTCACGCACAGCAATACCAATTCTATCAGAATCAGGATCTGTACCTAAAACGATATCTGCATCAACTTTATTCGCTAAATCTACTGCCATTTTTAAAGCAGCAGGTTCTTCAGGGTTTGGCGATTTTACCGTAGGGAAACTTCCGTTAGGTTCTGCTTGTTCTTCTACAATATGAACTTGTGTATAACCAGCACGCTTTAAAACTTCAGGAATTAACTTTATTGCCGTTCCGTGTAAATTGGTGAAAACAATTTTTAAATCTTTACGTCCTTTTACATTAAAGGTTCCGTTTTTAATTGACGCTTGCCAAAAAGCTTCGTCAACTTCATTACCAATTGTAGCAATTAAATTTTCATTGGCATTAAAATTAACATCGGTATAAGCTAGTGAATTTACTTCATCAATAATGGCGGTGTCTTGGGGCGGTACAATTTGTCCTCCGTCAGACCAATATACTTTATAACCGTTATATTCTGGCGGATTGTGAGATGCTGTTAATACGATACCAACATCGCAACCTAAATGATTTACCGCAAAAGATAATTCGGGAGTAGGGCGCAGGTCTTCAAAAAGAAAGACCTTAATATTATTTGCCGAAAATACATCAGCAACTACTTTAGCTAACCATTTACTATCGTGGCGACAGTCGTAACCAATTGCCACTTTTATCTCTTTATTAGGATACGTTTGATGTAAATAATTACTTAAACCTTGTGTTGCTTTACCTAACGTATATTTGTTTATTCGGTTAACTCCTGCGCCAACAATACCACGCATTCCGCCTGTACCGAATTCTAAATTTTTATAAAATCGATCTGCTAAATCATCAGAATTAGTATCGATTAGTTGTTGAATCTCTTTTCTAGTTTCTGAATCGAATGTGTCAGATAACCATAATTGTGCTTTGTTTAAAATCTCTTTCATGTGTCAAATTAAAACGTACAAAGATACGCGTTTTAAAAATTTATTTTTTCTTTAATCTTGTAGTGCTTTTGTTGCGGATTACTTTTAATAATTAACTCTCCTAAAAAACCAGCCAAGAACAATAAGGTTCCTAAAATCATAGAAGTTAAAGCAATATAAAACCAAGGATTATTGGTTACCAAAATGGTTTTTATACCTGTAGATAAACGGTATATTTTCATAATTCCGATAAAAAAAGCAGAAAAGAAGCCGAAGATAAACATTAAGCTTCCCCAAAGACCAAAAAAGTGCATTGGTCGTTTTCCGAACTTCGATAAAAATGAAATGGTAATTAAATCTAAAAATCCGTTTACAAAACGATCCATTCCAAATTTTGTAACGCCGTATTTTCGTGCTTGATGCTGCACTACTTTTTCGCCAATATTATTAAAACCTTCGTTTTTTGCTAAAACAGGAATGTAACGATGCATTTCGCCACTTACTTTTACTGTTTTTATTACTTCGTTTTTATAAGCTTTTAATCCGCAGTTAAAATCATTTAATTCTAACCCAGATGTTTTACGAGCTGCCCAATTAAATAGTTTTGATGGTATGTTTTTGGTTACTACATTATCGTAACGTTTCTTTTTCCAACCAGAAATTAAATCGAAATTTTCGGTAATAATTAAATCGTATAATTCAGGTATTTCATCAGGGCTGTCTTGTAAATCGGCATCCATCGTAATAACAACATTTCCTTTTGCTAAACCAAAACCTGCGTCTAAAGCTTGTGATTTACCATAGTTACGTTGAAAACGAATTCCTTTTACCGAGTTGTTTTTTGCCGATAATTGCTCAATTACTTGCCAAGAAGTATCGGTGCTACCATCATCAATAAATATAATTTCATATAAATAAGTATTGGATTGCATAACCTTTGCAATCCAATTGTGTAATTCTAATAAAGATTCTTCTTCGTTAAGAAGTGGTATTACTACCGATATATCCATAGTATTTTGTGCAATAATTAAAAAGGTAAAGTTACAAAGTCTTTCGTGAACTTTATGACTTTACCTTTTTAAAGTATTCTTAATATTGATCTTCTTCTGTTTTTTTCATGATAGCACCACCAATTGCAGAAATAATAAAACCAAAAAAAGCAGACATTACTATTGTTATAGGAATAGTAATAGCTGGACCTCCGAACTTTTTAGCCATTTCTTCCGAAGCTTCAATTTGTTCGTCATTCATACCAGCGTCCATCCAAGCTTGTTTTTGAATTTCCATTACTTGGTCTTGAAATCCTGGTTCTATAAAATTTGTGAATATTAAAGTATAAACAGCACTAATAACAGCACTAAATACAGCTATTCCTACACCAACTTTTAACGCTTGTCCGAAACTTAAAAAACCTCCATTATCTGTTTTAAATTTTTTAATACCTAAAACAATTAAAGTAATCATGGCTACAAATCCGATGATACCAGTTAACCAACCTAATGAAATTAAGTTACCTGTAGCATAAAATACTAAGTGAATAAATATTCCGATTAAACCTAGGTATAATCCGTAATTTAAAATAATGTTTTTACTGTTAGCTTGATTTTCCATGTTTTTGTAATTGATTTTTAGTTAGTTTAACAAATATATTATTTTGTTTTAGAATCGAACTGTATTAAAAAAAGATTCTCAACAATGTATTAGTATTCAAAGAGTTAAAAATGTTACAAAAAAAAGCATTTTTTTTTCATTGTTTTTATCAAAAAAGGCTGTAGATTTGCAGCGGCAAGTCCTACACAACTAGCTCCCTTTGAATCCCCCAGGGCGGGAACGCAGCAAGGGTATTAGGTTGTAGCAGTGTGATGTAGGTAGCTTGCCTTTTTTTATGCCCTTTATTTTTTTAAATAAAGGGCATAATTATTTTTAGGGATTACTGCTTTTTTCTGCATTTATTATCTAAAAGCAAAAAATCTCTGTATTTTAATTATCATTTATATTAATATCACTTCTTGGGTGATGTAATTCCACCACTTCCTTTAAATAACTGGTATCTAAATGCACATAAATTTCGGTGGTTGTAATACTTTCATGTCCTAATAATTGTTGTATAACTCTTAAATCGGCACCGTTTTTTAATAAGTATGTGGCAAAAGAGTGGCGTAAAGTATGCGGACCAATGCTTTTTTTAAGGTTGGTTTTTATAGCCAACTCTTTTAATATAATAAAAATCATTTGTCGCGTTAATCGTTTACCACGCCTGTTTAAAAAAACGATATCCTCTTCTTCTTTCTTCGGATTAATTTTAGAACGGATTTCATGTATATAAAAATTTAAACGTTTTATGGTGGTATGATGTATGGGGACAAAACGGAATTTATTCCCTTTTCCTAAAATACGGATGTAGCCATCATCAAAAAATAAATCAGATAATTGTAGGTTAATTAGTTCGCTTACACGTAAACCACAACTATAAATGGTTTCTATAATGGTTTTGTTTCTTTCGCCCTGCGAATGACTTAAATTGATCGCAGCAATTAAGTTATCAACCTCTTCTTTTTCTAAAGTATCAGGAAGTTTACGGGTAATATTCGGACTCTCAATTAAATCGGTAGGATTGTCTTGGCGATACTCTTCAAAAATTAAATAATCAAAGAAGCTTCGCAAGCCAGAAATTAAACGCGCCTGGCTTTTCGAGTTGATACTTTTACTTGCGTCGTAAATAAACTCTTGAATAATATCCGAGGTTATATATATAGGTAAACTTTTATTTTTAAGCACATCAAGAAAAGAAACCAGTTTTTTTACGTCTCTATTATAACTATCAATAGAGTTTTTAGAAAGTCCTCTTTCAATTTTTAAATAGTTTGTGTAATCAGATGTTGCTTGCTGCCAGTTCATTAGGTTTATTCTTGATGAGCTATTATATTTTGCTGTAAAATTAGTGAACAAAAAATTAAAAATAAGCATTTAAAA
>CAXHZZ010000101.1:0-6590 GCA_964021635.1 uncultured Tenacibaculum sp. | reverse complement strand
TACAAAGTAGATAAAGAAGATTTTATTCCAGCATTACAAGACGGAATAAAGTTGATGAAAAAGGGAGAAACAATTACATTTGTAATTCCGTCTTACCGAGCTTTCGGAGTTGTAGGAGATGGAAATAAGATTGTTGTAAATCAACCAATAAAAAGTACAGTAACATTAATCGAAATTAAATAACAAATAAATAAAAATGAAATTAACTAAAATTTTAGCAGCAGCAGTTGTAACCTTATCAATCGTATCATGTGGTAATAGCCAATTTGAAACAAAAAAATCATTAGCAACAGAAATAGATTCTGTAAGTTATAGTTTAGGTTTAGATATGGCGAATAAGATTAAAACAAATTTTGATGATATAGACCAAGGTTTATTCGTTCAGGGATTTAAAAACGGAATGGATTCTACCAATTTATTAGTTGAGTCTAAAGATATAAATAATGTTTTAAGAGCATTTTTTCAGAAAAGACAAGAAGAAAAAATGAAGGAACAACAAGCACTTCAATCTAAAAAAGCGGAGGCTGAATTTGGAGATTATAAAAAAGCAGGTGAAGACTTCTTAGCTGAAAATAAAACAAAAGATGGTGTAAAAACAACAGCTAGTGGTTTGCAGTATATCGTTTTAAAAGAAGGAAATGGAGATGCACCAACTGCAACTTCACGTGTAAAAGTTCATTACCACGGTACGTTAACAGACGGAACTGTTTTTGATAGCTCTGTAGATAGAGGTGAGCCAACAGAGTTTGGAGTGAATCAAGTTATTAAAGGTTGGACAGAAGGTTTACAGTTAATGAAGCCAGGAGCAAAGTACAAATTCTTTATTCCTCAAGATTTAGCATACGGAGCGCAACAAAGAGGTGCTACAATAAAGCCTTTTTCTGCTTTAGTGTTTGATGTAGAGTTACTTGAGGTTAAGTAATAGCAATATAAATAACTAAAATGCAATTAGGTTAGTACTTGTTACTAACCTAATTGATTGTTTATAAGAGAATCTTAAAATAATAATAAATGAAGTTTTATAAAGTTTTAATAGCAGTAGTGGTATTATTTTCAGCTTGTAAATCTGTGAAGTATCCAGATTTAGAAAACGGATTGTATGCAGATATACAAACCAATAGAGGAGATATTTTAATAAAACTACACGAACAAGAAGTGCCAATGACGGTTGCTAATTTTGTTTCTTTAGCGGAAGGTGATAATCCGAAAATGACAGACTCTTTAAAAGGTAAACCTTACTATGATAAAACAAAATTTCATAGAGTTATTAAAGATTTTATGGTTCAGGGTGGTGATATTACAGGTACAGGAGCCGGTAATGCAGGCTATAAGTTTGGAGACGAGTTTCCGATGGATGAAGATGGACAATTAATTTATAAGCACGATTCGCCAGGTGTTTTATCGATGGCAAATTCAGGAAAAGCAACCAATTCTAGTCAGTTTTTTATAACACACAAAGAAACACCTTGGTTAGATGGTTTACATTCAATTTTCGGTAAAGTGTTATTTGGTCAAAATATTGTAGATGTAATTAAGAAAAACGATTACATCAATCATGTAACTATAATTAGAGTTGGTAAAGAAGCTAAAAAGTTTAAAGCAGCTGCTGTTTTTGAACATGAATTAACTAATGAGAAAAAAAGAGAAGCTGAACGTAAGAAGGCGGTAGAGGCTATGAGACGCAAGTTTCAAGAAGAAAAAGGTATTAACGACGCTGTTGAAACAGATTCGGGCTTAAAAATATTAAAACTACAAAAAGGTAACGGTAAAAAGGTAAATCCTGCATTACCAACCACGGTTCATTATACGTTGTATTTAGCAGATGGAAAAAAAATAGACTCTAGTTTAGGTAAAAAGCCATTTACTTTTACAATTAACAACGCAGATAAACCATTAATAGCAGGATGGAAAGAAGGCGTAAAAACAATGAGAGAAGGAGATAAATCAACATTTTTTATTCCTTATTACCTAGGTTATGGCGAAGCTGGTTTAGGGCCAATCATAGGTAAAGCTGATTTAATTTTTGAAATAGAAGTATTAAAAGTAGGTAAATAATTTTGATAGAAAACATTATACAAAAAGATAAGCAACTTCTTATTTATTTAAATAATTTAGGAAGTGAGCAATGGGATGGGCTTTGGTTGGCAATAACGAATCAGTTTAACTGGACTCCTTTATTCGTTTTTATGCTTTTTTTGATATTTAAGCATTATGGATGGAAAAAAGGATTGTTTACCATGCTATTTATAGCAGTCTTAATTACTTTTTCAGATCAGATTACAAACGTTATAAGAGGTATCTTCGAAAGATTAAGACCAAACAATGATCCGTCGATAAAAGAATCGCTTAGAACCTTAATAAGGCCTCAGAGTTTTAGTTTTGCTTCTGGTCATGCAACAACATCCACAGTTGTTGCTGTTTTTTTGATCATGCTTTTAAAAAAGCATGTACGTTATATTAAATTGCTACTCCTTTTTCCGTTAGTTTTTGCCTATAGTAGATTGTATTTGGGTGTTCATTTTCCTATAGATATCTTATTTGGTTTTATGAACGGAACAATAATTGGCTTTTCTGCCTATGCATTATATGCGGTATTAACTGAAAAAATATTTAATTAAATTTTTAATTCTTCCATAAAAAAACGATCCATTTTATTTAAAATGGATCGTTTTTTTATGGAGGTAATTCAGGTTTTATTTCTTTTATAATAAAGAAGTAATTTCTATAAATCGAAAAAAGCTTACCAAGTAAGCTTTTTCTTTAATCCCCTAAAAAAAAACCGAAGCCTAAGCTTCGGTTTTAGCGGAGAAAGAGGGATTCGAACCCCCGGTCCTGTTACAGACAACGGTTTTCAAGACCGCCGCATTCGACCACTCTGCCATTTCTCCTGACATGCTAATCAAGTATTCCCTGATTGCGGGTGCAAATATAGAACCTTTTTTTAGTTCTAAAAAAAAATAATGAACTTTTTTTTAGTGTTTTTTTAGGTGAATAGTGAGCTGTAGATGCAATTGTTTTGTTATCAGGTAGTTTACTGTTTTGTGAAAAGAAAATTATTTTTTAAAAAATATCATTGAGCCGTTTTTATTTTTAAAAATAGGGTGATTAAATAGATTAGGTAGCGAAAATTATATAGTTTTAATGTCATTTTTTAGGATAATTATAATTTAAAAGCTTCAATTTTCATTTCAAATAAATTATTTTTGTTTTAAAATAGATAAGGCATGTTTAATTCATTTGGAAACATTTTAAAACTAACCACTTTTGGTGAATCACACGGAATTGCAATAGGAGGAGTTATAGATGGTTTTCCAGCAGGAATGGAGGTAGACTTAGATGCGGTTCAAAATGAGTTAGATCGTCGTAAGCCAGGGCAGTCTAAAATCGTAACGCAACGTAAAGAACCAGATACTGTTGAGTTTTTATCTGGTATTTTTGAAGGTAAAACAACAGGAGCATCTATTGGTTTTCAAATAAAAAACACCAATCAAAAAAGCAAAGATTATAACCATAATACAAATGTATATCGCCCGTCGCATGCAGATTATACCTATGATAAAAAATATGGAATAAGAGATTATAGAGGAGGTGGCCGAACTTCAGCGCGTGAAACTGCTAATTGGGTAGTTGCTGGTGCGTTGGCAAAGCAATTAATAAAGCATATTAATATAAATGCGTTCACTTCATCTGTTGGTGATGTTTTTATGATGAAACCTTATCAGGATTTAGATTTTACGAAAACAGAAAGTAATGCTGTTCGTTGTCCTGATGAAGCTTCAGCAGAAAAAATGATTGCTAAGATTAAAGAAATAAAAAAAGCAGGTGATACCATTGGTGGTACAATTACTTGTGTAGCTCAAAATATGCCTATTGGTTTAGGGGAGCCTATTTTTCATAAATTACATGCAGAGTTGGGTAAAGCAATGTTATCTATTAATGCTGTAAAAGGTTTTGAATTCGGAAGCGGATTTTGTGGGGCTAAAATGCAAGGTTCTGAGCATAATGATATTTTTAATGATGATGGTACTACGCAATCAAATTTATCAGGCGGAATTCAAGGTGGTGTTTCAAACGGAATGGATATTTATTTTCGAGTAGCTTTTAAACCAGTTGCTACTATTATGCAAAATCAACAAACGATTAATTCAGAAAATGAATTAACCGAAATACAAGGTAAAGGTCGTCATGACCCTTGTGTGGTTCCTAGAGCTGTACCTATTGTAGAGGCGTTAACAGCTTTAGTATTGGCGGATTTTTGGTTGATGAATAAGACTCGAAAAATTTAAATGAATATTCACGATAAATTATTGTCAGTTTTATCTGATAAGTGGGAGAGTGAAGTTCTTTTAAAACGGAATGATTTTCTTGTTCGAAAAAATGTAATTGATACAAATTTATACTTTGTTGTTGAAGGTTCTTTAAGGATTTTTATAGAGGATGAAACAGAAGAACACACTATTCGTTTTGGGTATAAAAACTCAATAATAGCGGCATTAGATTGTTTTTTAACCCATAAACCTACTCAGTTTTATATTCAAGCTTTAAAAAAGAGTCATTTAAAAGTGTTATCTAAAAAATACTTTAATGAAGTTATGCGTTCTTCTGATGAGAACAAAAATATTTGGGAGCAAATGCTACAAGGTTTTGTATATCAACAGATAGAAAGAGAAGTAGATTTAATAACTTATTCGCCACAAAAACGTTTTGAAAGAGTGTTGCATCGAAGTCCGAAGTTGTTTCAAGAAGTGCCACTAAAACATATCGCCTCTTATTTGCGAATGACACCCGAAACGGTATCAAGAATTTTAAAAACTCTTGATTAAGCTCAAGAATTATCAGTTTAAAAATTATCAACTTTGAAAAAAATAAAAGATATGATTTTTAAATCCGAAGAACTTATAAGCGAATTAAAAGAGCAAGTAACTAATCACATTGCTTTTGCTGAATCGTTAAAAAAACTATCAGAGAAAGAATTACAACAAAAAAGAACTGATAAGTCTTGGTCGGCACTAGAGTGTATAGAGCATTTAAACTTGTATGCTGTGTTTTATAATCAAGAAATAAAAAGATGCATCGAAAAATCATCAACAAAAACGAATTCAGAATTTAAATCAGGGTATTTAGGTAATAAATTTGCGTTAGATATGTTGCCGAAAGAAGGCATGAAAACGATGAATACGTTTAAGAGTAAGAATCCGAAGTATTCAAAATTAAAAGTAAATAATGTTTTAACTTGTTTTATCGCATTTCAATCAGAATTATTAATACTACTTGAATCTGCTAAAAAAGTTGATTTAACAGCTGTAAAAACTGCGATAACATTGCCTTTGTTAAAGTTTAGGCTAGGAGATACTTTTCGATTTGTAATTTATCATAATGAAAGACATATAGTACAGGCTAAAAAAGTACTTAAAAAATAAAAAGCTCGCAAATTGCGAGCTTTTTTATGGAATATTATTGAAAAACTATGCTAACATGGTAACAGGGTTTTCAATAAATGTTTTTAATGTTTGTAAAAACTGAGCACCAACTGCACCGTCAACCGTTCTGTGGTCGCAAGCTAAAGTTAATTTCATTGTGTTACCAACTAAAATAGCACCATCTTTAACAACAGGTTTTTGTATAATGGCTCCAACAGATAAAATTGCTGAGTTAGGTTGATTTATAATCGAAGTAAAGCTTTCGATACCAAACATACCTAAATTAGAAACCGTAAAAGTACTTCCTTGCATTTCTGTAGGAGTAATTTTTTTATTTCTTGCTTTACCTGCTAAATCACGAACCGAAGCTCCGATTTGCGTTAAGCTTAAAGCATCGGTATGTTTTACAACAGGTACCACTAAGCCTTCATCAACAGCTACTGCAACACCAATGTGAATATGGCTATGAAATAACGTGTTGTTATCTGTCCAGCTAGTATTTACATTTGGATGCTTTTTTAATGCCATAGCACACGCTTTTACAACCATATCGTTAAATGATACTTTGGTATCAGGAATCGAATTAATTGTTTTACGAGAAGCCATTGCATTATCCATATCTACTTCAATATTTAAGTAGAAGTGAGGTGCAGAGAATTTAGAGTTTCCTAATGCTTTAGCTATTGCTTTACGCATTTGAGAATTTTTAACTTCTGATGTGTTTTCTTCTCCTGCTACAGCTAAGTTTGTTACTGCAGATGGAGTAGAGTTATTGGTGTTTGTTTTCGTTGTTACAGATGCAGCTGGAGTTTCAGTTTTAGTAGATGGAGTGTAATTTTCTACATCTTTTTTAACGATACGTCCGTTTTCACCAGAACCTTTAACATCAGCTAAATTAATTCCTTTATCGGCTGCTATTTTTTTAGCTAACGGAGAAGCAAATATTCTACCTCCTGAAGCAGTTGTTGCAGTTTCAGTAACTACATTTTTTTCCTCTTTTTGATCTTCTTTTTTACTCTCTTTTTTAGGAGTAGCTGTTGCATTTCCTGATTTTTGAGAGGCTAATACAGCATCAATATCTGTTCCTTCCTTACCAATAATGGCAAGTAAAGTATCTACAGGAGCAGCTTCACCTTCTTGAACACCGATGTGTAATAAAACACCTTCGTT
>CAXHZZ010000100.1:0-6691 GCA_964021635.1 uncultured Tenacibaculum sp. | reverse complement strand
TCCTTTTTTATCAATAATAAAAGTAGCAGGTATCGAATTACTTTTTAATTGCTCAGGAACTTTACTCAAAGTGTTATAAGTTGGTAAATTGTAACTGTTTTTAATATAAAAATCATCAATAAGAGTCCAGTTTTCATTACTTATAAAGATGAAGGTAACTTTGTCTTTGTAATCGTCATATAATTTCTGAATACTCGGCATTTCAGCAATACAAGGCGGGCACCATGTTGCCCAAAAATTAACAAAAAAAACCTTATTTTTCGTTTCATTAAAATCAATATTCTCAGTATTTAACCCTTTTAAATTCCAGTTATAATCCGATAATTTTTCTTGCTTATCATCAGTAATAACTGAAGGTGAAAAAGAAATTAATCGTATAAAATACACTTTGGTTGGCGGGTATAACAGTAACCCTATTATAATTACAAATGCAATATTATAAATCGTTTTTTTGGTAAACTTCATTCTTCGTTATTTATAAACCTTAAATGTACTGTTCATATTGATTAGATACTTCTTAAAATATTAAATTAAATGACACTATTTGTTTGTCATATTTTCAATATTTTAGCACTACTATACAACAAACAATTTTAAAATGAAAAATACTGCATTAACACATATTCACGAAGCATTGGGCGCCAAAATAGTTCCGTTTGCTGGTTACAACATGCCTGTACAATACGAAGGTGTAAATATAGAACACGAAACTGTAAGAAAAGGTGTGGGTGTTTTTGATGTAAGTCATATGGGAGAGTTTTTCTTAAAAGGAGAAAACGCATTGGCTTTAATTCAGAAAATCGCATCTAATGATGCTTCTAAATTAGTTCCTGGAAAAGCACAATATAGTTGTATGCCAAATGCTGATGGTGGAATTGTAGATGATTTAATTATTTATATGATTGCCGAAAATGAATATATGTTAGTAGTAAATGCTTCTAATATTGAAAAAGATTGGAATTGGATTTCTAAGCACAACGACTTAAAAGTTGAAATGGAAGATCGTTCTGATGATTGGTCTTTATTAGCTATTCAAGGTCCGAAAGCTGTTGAAGCAATGCAATCGTTAACTTCAGTAAACTTATCTACGATTAAGTTTTATACTTTCGAAATTACTGATTTTGCCGGAATACCTGATGTAGTTGTTTCTGCTACTGGTTATACTGGTTCTGGCGGATTTGAAATTTATGTTAAGAACAAAGATGTTGAGCAACTTTGGAAAAAAGTTTTTGAAGCTGGTGCTGATTGGGGCATTAAACCTATTGGTTTAGCAGCTCGTGATACTTTACGTTTAGAAATGGGATATTGTTTATATGGTAATGATATTGATGATACTACATCTCCTTTAGAAGCTGGCTTAGGTTGGATAACAAAGTTCACGAAAGACTTTGTAAATGCTGAAGCTTTAAAAGCGCAAAAAGAAGCAGGTGTTACTAAAAAATTAGTTGCTTTTGAATTAACAGAGCGTGGTGTTCCTCGTCATGATTATGAAATAGTTGATGCTGACGGAAACAATATTGGTAGAGTTACTTCTGGTACAATGAGCCCTTCTTTAGGAAAAGGAATTGGTTTAGGATATGTAACTAAAGAGCTTTCTAAAGTAGGTTCTGAAATTTATATTCAGGTTCGTAAAAAACAAATTCCTGCAAAGGTAGTTAAATTACCTTTTTACAAAGGATAGTTTTAAATTTATAACATAAAAAAAGCAACTCAAATGAGTTGCTTTTTTTATAAATAAGAAGTAATTATTATTAATTATTTTTGTTTTTAGATTCATCTTTAGAAACTTTATTCCATATTTTAATTTCATCGGTAGTTGTAACTCCCTCTAAAACTTCAACATTTACTCCGTCAGATAATCCTAATTTAACATCTTTCTTTTCAAATTCCTGATCACCAGTTTTAATTTCAATATATGGCTTTTCAGTTTTTCTATCGAATTGTAATAATGCTTCTTTAATAGATAAAACACTATCTCTTCTTGCTAAAACAATTTCAGCATTTGCACTATAACCAGCTCTAATAAAATGAGAGTCATCTAAAGTTACATCTGCTTTAATTTTAAACTGAACAGCTCCTCCTTCATCAGTTCCTTTTGGAGCGATAAAGTTTAATACTGCTGGGAATTTTTTATCTTCAATAGCACCTAAAGCTACTTCAATATTTGTTCCTTTTACTAATTTACCAACTTCTGATTCATCAACCTGACCTTCAAAAATCATTTTAGTCATATCTGCAATACGAGCAATCGTAGTACCAGCATTAAAATCGTTTGTTTGTGTTACTTGATATCCTTTTTTAACAGGAATTTCTACAATCATACCATCTGTAGTAGCTCTAATACTTGTGTTTGCTGCACTTCCTAAACCTGATGTAGTACCTTTTTTAATGATATCCATATCTGATTGTGCATTTGCTAAGTTTTGCTTTGAATTGTTAAAACTTAATTGAGAATTTTCAAATTGCTGACGAGAAATTACTCCTTTGTTAAAAAGACTTTTATCTCTATCGAACTGATTTTTAGCATTATTAAATGACAATTTCGCATTTTTAACAATACCATTAGCTCTGTTTAAAGAAGCCACATTTGGCACTACTCTTACAGTTGCAATTAAATCTCCAGACTTAACAATTGCACCTTCTACTACAGCTATTTTATCAATAATTCCTGCAATTTGAGGTTTTATTTCAACCTCTTCTAAAGGAACTACTTTACCTGTAGCAACACTCTTTTTAACAATTGTAGCTTTAAAAGCTTTTTCTGTTTTATACTCTATTGGTGAAGCGCTATTCTTCTTTCCAAACCATATTAACACTAGTACTAATGCTAACGCTATTCCGCCAAAGATGATTACTTTTTTCATTTTTATCTATTTATATTCTTGTTAATTGATTCTTTTTTATTCTTCTCTTAATGCTTCAATTGGCTGTATAACTGTAGCCACGTATGCTGGTATAAACCCTATAAATGTACCTAGTATTATTAAAACTGCATATGCAATTAATACGATTGGTATGTTTACTGTTGGATTTGTTAAAATATCTGCTTTATCAATTAGCATCAAAATTAAACCACCTGCAATGATACCTAGTGATCCTGCTAATAAGGTTAAAAAAATTGATTCTAATACAATTTGCTGACGAATCATAATAGGTGTTGCACCTAATGCTCTTCTAATACCAATTTCTTTTGTACGTTCTTTAACGGTAATTAATAAAATATTACCAATTGCAAATACTCCTGCAATTAAGGTTGCAATACCAACGAACCATGTTAAAAACTGCATTCCTGTTAAAAAGCCTGTTACTTTGGCTATTTCTTTTCCTAAATTAAATCCGTTAAAAGCACGGCTATCATCAGGATGTATTTTATGAATACTTTTTAATAATCCTTTAACATCTGTTTCTACTTGTTCGATATCAAAACCTTCTTTACCGGTTATCATCATCCATTGAAACTTGTTACCCGAATTGTAAACTAAACGGAAAGTGCTAAACGGAATATGTACAGTGTTACCTCTACCTCCAATTCTACCTGGCTTATATACGCCTATAACTTTATAACCAATGTTATTTACTTTTAGATATGATCCTAAAACCTCTTCATTTTTATCAAATAACTGCTCGTAAACATCGTCACTTATTACACAAACTTTTTTGTTTTCGTTAATATCATTTTGATTTATAAAACGACCTTCAATTAAGTTTTTCTTTTGAACTTTATCTAATAACGGGTAATCTCCGAAAATAGTAAGATTTGCTGTTTTTAATCCGTTAACTACAAAACCTCCGGTAGCATTTCTTGGCACAACAAATTCTATTCCTTTAACTTCTGTTTTAATTTTTTCAACATCATCAGTCGTTAATTGTATTTGTCGTCCTTCTTGAAAACCTTTAAAAGCTTTTGATGTTCTACCACCAGCCATAAAAACACTGTTGGTTGCAAAATCACCAAACATACTGTTAAAACCGTTTTCAATTCCTTTGGCAGCTCCTAACAATCCTACAAGAAGTAAAATTCCCCAAAAGGCTCCAAAAATTGTAATTGCAGTTCTGGTTTTATTTTTACGAATGCTTTCGTAAATTTCTTGCCATACATCTTTATCAAATAGAAATTTCATAATTAATCTGCTCTTAAGGCTACTATTGGTTTAATTTGTGCTGCTTTTTTTGCGGGTAAATAACCTGCAATTACTCCTGCTAATATCAATGTTATGGTAGCTCCCACCACAACTGGCTTTGATACCCCTGGATTTAGAATAAAATATTGTTCTAAACTTGGTCCGGTAATTTCTAAAATACCAACTCCAATTATCAATCCTAAATACCCAGCTAAAGCGGTTATTAAAATTGATTCTAACATGATCATTGTTATAATTGATTTTGGTTTTGCTCCTATGGCTTTTCTAATTCCTAACTCTTTAGTACGTTCTTTTACTACATATACCATAATATTGCTAATACCTACAACACCTGCTATTAAAGTTCCTAAACCTATTATTAAAATTAAAATACCTAAACCAACCATCATACTAGATACTTCTTTGTTATCTGATGCGTAATTATTTACTCTAATTCCTCTTTGGTCGTTTGGATCTATTTCGTGTTTCTTTTTTAATTCTCTACGCATTTTATTTCCAAATGCAATAGCTTCATCAACGCTTAATTTAGGGTTGTATGTTAACCCGAAGTCGCCAATATGATCGTTATTACCATAAATTTGCTGCATGGTAGTAAATGGTGTGTAAATATAACGCTCATCACTATCTCCCCCTGGATCCGAAAAAACACCAATAACTTTATACATAATTCCGCCAATATTTAGCTGCTTACCAAAAGCACTTAATTGGCCAAATAAATCTTTTTCAACCATACGCCCAATAACAACTACTTTAGATTTTTCTTTTAAATCTCTAAAGTTTAAAAAACGACCTTCTGTTACTTCGGCAGATTCTAATATATCATATTTAGGATATACACCTCTTATTGTATAATTATCTTCTTCTGTTTTATAAACAACTTTTGAACCTCTTTGAATACGTGGACTTATCATTTGAATTTTATCAGAATATTCTTCCTTTAAAAACTCAAAATCATCATTTTTAAATTGAATTCTTCGTCCAACTTGGTGTCCTTTGTATGCTTTAGTTGTGCTGTTTGAACTGATGTAAATTGAATTAATTGCATCTGAAGCAAACTGTTCTTTAAAAGTGTTTTGAAGTCCGTTACCAATACCAAAAAGCAAGGTAAATAGTAAAATAGCAAAGGCAACCGTAAAACCCGATAATATAGATCGTAATTTATTTTTGCTGATGCTTTGAAAAATTTCTCTCCAAGTATCTATATCAAACATAATTAAATTGCTTTTGCTTTGGTGTATTCATCACTTATAATTACACCATCTTTTAAACGAACAATTCTGTTAGTTTGTTCTGCAACTTCTTCTTCGTGTGTAATTACAAAAACAGTCATTCCTTCGTCATTAATTTCTTGTAATAAATCCATTACAGAATCTGTTGTAGATGAATCTAATGCTCCTGTTGGCTCATCTGCTAAAACTACTTTTGGTTTTGTAGCTAATGCTCTGGCAATTGCAACACGTTGTTTCTGACCACCCGATAGTTCGTTTGGTAAATGGTGTGCCCAATCTTTTAAACCTACTTTTTCTAAGTAACTTAACGCAATTTCTAAACGTTCTTTTCTTGCTACTCCTTTATAATATAATGGTAAAGCAACGTTTTCTAATGCCGTTTTATATGATATTAAATTAAATGATTGAAAAATGAATCCTAAGAACTTATTACGTAAGATTGCTGCTTTTTTCTCGTTTAAATTTTCAATTAATTCTCCGTTTAAATAATAGTTACCTTCATCGTGTGTATCTAATAAACCTACAATGTTTAATAAAGTTGATTTACCTGATCCTGAAGACCCCATAATCGATACAAATTCACCTTCTTTTATGTGTAAATCTAATCCTTTTAAAACATGAAGTGAGTCTTTACCTATTGGATAGGATTTGTGTAGGTTTTCTATTCGAATCATTGCTTGGTTAATTTTATAAAAATCTAAATTAAATACTGATAATTAGCTTATTACTAATTTTATGTTAAATCATTATTTACTTTCTTACAAGACGCCTAATTTTGAATTATGTTACAAAATATTACATTAATTTTTAATTTAATTATAATAAACACACGTAAATGATTGATTTACCAAAGGATAAGGAGATAATTTTATTTGACGGAGTTTGTAATTTTTGCAATAATACGGTGTTAACAATTATCCGTTTTGATAAAAAAAATAAATTTGTATTTGCTTCTTTACAATCTGATATTGGAAAAAAGATAACGAATCATTTGGGTATTGATACTTTAAAAGTAGATGCTATTATTTTATACACTCCAAATATTTCTTACGAGATTAAATCTACTGCTGCTCTAAAAATTATGAATACGTTTGGTGGTTTTTGGAAACTTACACAAGTTTTTTTACTTATACCCGAGGGCATACGAAATATAGTCTATGATTTTATTGCTAAAAATCGTTATAATTGGTTTGGTAAAAAAGATGCATGTATGGTTCCCTCTAAAAATATCCGTAAGAAGTTCTTATAAAAAAAATCCCACCAATTAAGGTAGGATTTTCTCTTCTTTTTCTTTTCACTATTTACTTTGCAATTCTCCCT
>CAXHZZ010000099.1:0-6958 GCA_964021635.1 uncultured Tenacibaculum sp. | reverse complement strand
CCCATATCTCCTTTTTTACCTTCAAAAGCAAAATCTCTAAAAGCTGGTACCATTCTGTTATAACCAAACCAATCGTAAAAACCTTCTTTTTCTGCAGAACCTTTATCCGAAGAAAATTCTTTTGCTAAAGATCCAAATTTAGATTTGTTAGCTTTTAAAACAGTTAATAAACTATCCGCTGTTTTCTTAGCCTCTTCTTCTGTTTGTGTTACTGATGCATCTGCACTAGCTGAACCTACAAAAGGAATTAAGATATGACTTGCCTGAGCTGAATCTGGTAACTGAACTACTTTTGTAATCTTTGATAATTTAAAAAAGTTTGCATCTTTATATGGTCCGAAAACATCGCCTTCTTTTCCGTTAAAAATATCTTCAGCAATTACTTGTGGTACTTGAACCTTAAATTTGTAATTGTTATCTAAAGCGATATCAGAATCATTTTCTGATAAGAACTCAGCATAATTAGTCGTGTTCTTTAATCCTTTAACAGCTATGTTAGCAGTTGTTACTGAATCGTTAATTAATTTAGCTACTTCAGCCTTAACAGCTACTTCGTCTTCTGGTGTTGGCTTAATATCAAACTTTACAAATTTAATATCTCTTGAGGCTGTTACTTGAAATTGATTTTCGTGCTTATTAATGTAATTTTTAATGTCACTTTGCTTTAAAACAACTAAATCATCAGCAATTGTAGTATAAGGTACGTAAACATATTTACCTGAAACTTTTGTGTTTTCAGTTAAATATTGCGCTTCACCTTCTTTTAAAGAAGCTCCTAAACCTGCAGATACTAAATTATCGTATGCTGTTTTTTCAAGTTCGTTCTTTAAAGAAGCCATATAATTTTGCCAATTACTCCAATCAGCTCCGTTTTCTTCTTTAATAGTTGCTAAGAACTCTTTTAGTTTATTTTTATCTAAAAGACCTGCGCTTTGAAATCTTGGGTCGTTTTGAATAAACGGAGTTTCATATAATCTATTCATTATATCAGCATCACCAACAGTAATACCTGCTTCTTCTAACTGAGTTTTGTATATTTTTTGTCTGATAATGTTATTCCAAACAGTTTTTGCTGCTTGCATTTCAGAAACGCTATTACCTGTTTGTGCTTTATAAGCATCTAAAGCTTCTGCAAATTCTTGGCGTGAAACAGCTTCACCGTTTACTTCACCAATTTCATTTACTTTACTTGCATTAAAAAAATCTGATATTGTAGAAGGGTCTAATACAAAAGCAAAAAGTGCTAAACCAATTACAAGAATTAAGAACATTGAGCGCTCTCTAATTTTCGATAAAATTGCCATACGTTATTTATTTTATTTACAGTGAGCGAAAATACAATTTCATAGTAAACAAAGCAATGTTTTTTTAAGCTGTTTTTTTTTGATTGAGAATCTATGCTAAAAAGCGTGTTTTAATCTTCTATATCGATGACTTTTAAGTACAAATCATCAATTTTTGTAGCACTTACTTTTAGTATTTTAATATAAAAGTTATCAATATGTAAGACTTCGTCTTGTTCGGGTATTGTTTCGGTATGATCTATAATAAATCCGCCCAAGGTTTCGTATGCTTCCTCTTTAGGAATGTTTAAATCGTATTCTTCATTTAAATAATCGACTTCTAATCGTGCAGAAAAATTAAATTCTTGTTCGCTAATTTTTTCTTCTAATAATTCTTGACTATCGTGTTCGTCTTCAATTTCACCAAATAACTCTTCAACAACATCTTCTACAGTTATAATTCCTGATGTACCACCATATTCGTCTACAACAATTGCAATGCTTTTTCTTTTCTTTATTAAGCTATTTAAAACATCATTAATAATCATTGATTCTGGCACAAATTCTACCGGTAATAAAATCGACTTGATGGAAACTGGATTTTTAAATAACTCGAAAGCACTTACATAGCCTAAAATATCATCAAAAGAATTTTTATATACCAAAATCTTAGACAAACCTGTTGTTATAAACATTTCTTTTAGATTCTCTACAGATTCATGTATATCAATTGCCATAATTTCTGTACGAGGTACCATAATTTCTCGGGCTTTAACCTTATGAAACCCTAATGCATTCTGAAAAATCTGAATTTCTAAATCGACTTTATCCTCATCATTACCACCGTCTAATTGTTCAGAAATATAATTACCTAATTCTTCTTTACTAAATTCTTTTTTAATTTCATCTTCTCTTATTCTAAAAAAAAGGAATAAAAAGAAGTCAGAAATCTTAGTTATAATCCAAGTAATACCATAAAATAATAAATAAAACACGTATGCCGGTACCACAAAAAGTTTAAGCATTTCATTCGCATAAATTCTGAATATCGTTTTGGGCAAAAACTCTGCAGTAATTAATATAATAAGTGTAGATATTACTGTTTGTGTTAAAAGATTTATATCGTCTAACAAATAATTTATAAATGTAACGTTTGTTGGCAACGCTGTTTGAAACCAATTCATTAGTAATTGTCCCATAAAGTAACTATATATTACCAATGCAACATTATTACCTACTAACATCGTAGTTATAAATTTTGATGACTTTCGGGTAAGTATAGCTAATATTTTAGGCAGAAAACCTTCTCTTTTTTTTTCTAACTCAATATGTAATTTATTGGCTGAAACAAAAGCAATTTCCATACCTGAAAAAAAGGCTGAAAATAGTATAGAACTAAGAATTATAATGATTTCGAATTCCATTAACGTTGTTGATTTCTCTTTTCAACTTTTCTTCTAAAATGGCGTTTAAAGAAGAAAATTAAAGTAATAAAGATACCAAATCCAAAACGAATAAGCGCATCTTGTTTGCTTGTACTCCACTGAAAAGCTCCTTCAATAAAAAACAATGCCCCTATAACTAGGTAACCGTACTGTAAATACTTCCAAAATGTATTCATTGTATTTATTTTTGATTTGTTTGAATTTCTCCTGTGATATCTTTAGCAATCCATTTGGTAAGGCTTTCTTCTGATTCAAAACCAAATCCGCTAACAGTACCTCTTAATGTAGTTAATCTAAAACCATCTTCTGTAAAAAAATAATGTTCTTTTTGATCCCAAAACAATTGATTGGTTTCTAATTTTCTATTTCCAGAATGATTTAAGATTATCACATTTCCTGTAATTTCAGAAACACCTGTTTTATTATATGACAAAGCATAGTTACCGGTAATTGTAGTAGAATCTTTTCCTGTTTTATCAATAGATACTATTTTTATTCCTTTCGGAAACTCACTATACGGATGCTCCTCTCTATTAGAAAAATCATAAAAAAGAGATGCCCTGGTTTTTGAAGTAATTTTACCTGAGTCTTTTTTAATATGATAAATATTTATTGCCTTTCCTACAGGCATATTTTTATCAGCCAAAAAATCTCGTACTTCTTGTTTTGAATTTACACAAGAAAAAAGCATTGCCACCAAAAAAATGACAGCAATGCTTATATATATATTTATTGAGTATAATTTCATTTAACTCTATTATGGTACACGAACTGTTTCACCAATCCAACATCCAATTTTATGGCTAGCTCCTGAAGCAATACCTTTTTGAAATATTAATTTCTTTGATGGTACATTCTTCTTATAACTATTAATATATCTATTAGCGCCACATCCTGGATCTACTCTTTTTGCTTTTAAAGCTTTATTTAAAGCAGCTACGTAAACCATTCTCTTTTCAAACTCATCACTACCACAAGAGTTTGCACTCTTTTGATATAAACTTGCTATAAATAAATATGCTTTACCCATGTTAGGGTTATATCTTAATGCTTCATAAGCTAACGCTCTTGCTCTTGCCCCTCTTGCACTCTGTGCTTCTCTTAATTTATACTTAGCCTTAACAAAAGGATCTGTTTCTAAATCAAATGCTTTCTTTTTCATTTCTGCAGCACCACTTCTATCTCCATTTTTAGCTAAAACACCAGCTAAGAAATTATAAGCATCAGAAGATTGTGTTACCTCAGCATAAGCATTTGCAAGTTTTTCAAATAAAGGGTCTGTTTGACAACCTTTATTATACATTCTAGAAACTGCTCTTTTTAACCAAACACCATCTGTTTTTTTACCTTCAAAATCTCTAGTGTAAATAGGAATTAATCGCTCGCAAGTTGCAATTTTAGAAATCATAGCATCTAAACCACCCTCAACCTGTCCTAAAGCACCAGAGTTAATAGTAAATGCTTTTAAGTTTCTTTTTTCTCTTGCAGATGCTGTTCCTAAAGAATCTTTTACCTGAAGTTTTGCTATTTTTTTATTATAGTCTTCTAACTTAACCTCTACAGATTCCATTACATCATCATAAGTATCAAATACTTTCTGAGGGTCAGTATCTTTATTTTGTTCGGCAATAGCTTTAAAGTATCTAAAGATATTTGTTACACTCATATCAATAGGAGAAATATCATATGCTTTTTTTAATATTTCAAAAACCTCAGCATCGGTAGCTAATTTATTTTTTATTAAATACTTCGCATAATCACTATGTATTTTAGCAGGTCTATCTCCTGAAAAATTAACTAGTCTGTTCTCATATACTTTTTTTGCTAATACAGGGTCTTTTAATTTATCTGCTACTTTAGCTCCATATTTATAAATATTAACTGATAACTTTGGGCAGTTAGTTAATAAATAATCTAAATTCTCTTTAGCTTCAGCATACTTTCCTGTACTTGCATCCCCTTTAAAAAGGTTATACTTTACGTTACATTCTTGACTCGCTTGTGCCTTAACACCATTTACGGCTACGAACAAAAATAATCCTGTTAGTAAATACGTAATTTTCTTCATTTTGTATCAGTTTTTTTTTATTAATCTATTTGTCTTTTTTGGAACCACTTAAGACTATTTAATGATAAACTTAATCTTACATTAAAATACTCTTCTTTTACTAAGCTGTTGCTCGTTGTTCCTTTTTGCCCATATTCAAATCCAATATTTACATTCGACATTTGTCTTGGCAATGGTAATCCTAAACCAACATTTATGCCAAAGTCGTTAATGGAAGTAAAACTATTATTAGTATTTACTAACAGCCCAGTATCTTCAAAACGCAAACCTGCCCTATAAGTAACTCTATCCCAATAACTTGATATTGAATTTATTTTAGGAATATAATATCCTCCTATTGAAAGTTTATTTGAATCATCGTATTTATAACCTCCACCATCAGAAATTAAAGAGCTATTACTACTTAATGCTCTTTGAAATTGTTGATTAACACCTACATACCATTTATTTTCTTTACCTAAACCAACACCAAAAATTGCTTTAACAGGAACATTTACATTTCCTCTTACTGATCTATTAAATAATTCGTCTCTTTGTATATCTTGGCCAGAAAAAGAATACATTCTTTCGTTACCATTAGCTGATAAATCACTACTTAAAGTAATTGAAGCCCCAGTGAAAAGATTAAGTTTATTTTTTAATTCTCTTTTGTATTGCGCTCCTAATTTAAACTGTCCTCCTCTAATATTTACAGATTCTTCATGTTTTGTTCCTAAAGCAACATCAGCTCTTTGGTTTATAATACTATTATCTAAATTACCAAAAATATAACCCGCTTCTAAACCTATTGAAAGACCTTCTAAAACATACATACCAAAACTAGCATAAATTTTATTAGTTCCTCCCTCACCTCTAAACAAAGTAACATCTACATCATTTTGATTATTTAGTAAAGAATAACCGACTGATGAGAAAGGTTGCAATCCTAAAGATAACCCTGCTTTTTCACCTAATGGAAAACCTAAAGTTATATATCGCAAATTTGTTGAATTTCCTGACTGAACAGTATTTTCTTCTTTGATTTTTAAAAAACTTAAACTCCCTCCTATTCCGTAAGTAGCTGCTCTTAAATCTGCATTTGATGCAGGGTTTGTAAAGTTTAAGTGATACGTATCTTTTAAAGCAACTCCAATACCTCCCATCGATGCTTGCTCTACAGTTACAGCTTCAAAATTTTCTCCTATTCCAAAATAAGAATAAGGTGATGCACTGTTTCTTTGTGCTGATATTGTTGCTGCGCTAAGCACAAGTATTACTAATATAAATTTCTTAATCATTACCTAAATTATATGTCAAAACAGTATGTAATCCTTCCAAAACAAAATTTGGATGGGCAAATATGCCACTTTTTAATTGTTTAGCCAAGAAATAAGTGTCTCCTCCTGTTAAAACAATTGTTAAATCTGTATACTTTTTTTGATATTGATTAATAACGCCTTCAATTTCATTAATTACGCCGTTTACAACACCCGAATGTATAGATGTGTTTGTATTTACACCTATAAAACTAGACACCTCGCTAAGGTCTAACAATGGCAATTTAGCCGTATAATCATGTAACGCTCTATACCTCATCGCAATACCTAAAGAAATAGCACCACCAACATACTCATTTCCTTTATTAACAAAATCAAAAGTAATACAGGTTCCTGCATCAATAATTAAAACATTTTTTTGAGGATATACTTTAGTCGCTGCCGCTACTAATGCTATTCTATCTACGCCTAAAGTTTTTGGTGTTTCGTAGTTATTTTTAAAAGGAACCTTAATTTCTGAGTTTAAAAAAATCGGATTTAATAGATTGTTAATTTGTTTTAGTGTTTTTTCTGATAAATTAGACACAGAAGACACAATAGAACTTGAAATAGAAAAATTTTTAATAATTTTTTTCAATTTAATTACAATTTCTTCCTTACTAAAAACAAAAACCTCCTTGATTCTATCAACCTCAAAAACAGCTGCTTTAACTCTTGTATTACCAATATCTATAATTAAATTCATAGTTTTATTTCTTAAAATTCAAATTTACAATACATTTTTTTAAAACAAATGCTTTGTATAATTAAAAAACGATTGTATATTTGCATCCGCTTAACGAAAGTAGCAAACTGGTGCCTTAGCTCAGTTGGTAGAGCAAAGGACTGAAAATCCTTGTGTCCCTG
>CAXHZZ010000098.1:0-6990 GCA_964021635.1 uncultured Tenacibaculum sp. | reverse complement strand
TAAAATAAATACTAAAACCACAACTTACAAGTTGTGGTTTTTTGTTTACTTTTATCAAATGAATTTTTTAGCACATTTATATTTATCTGGGAATAATACAGACTTAATGATTGGTAATTTTATTGCTGATCATATTAAAGGAAATAAATTTTCTCATTTTAAAGATGAAATAAGAAAAGGAATTCTTTTACACCGTCAAATAGATACTTTTACAGACACCCATCCTATTGTTAGAAAAAGTAAAAGACGATTACATGAACGTTACAGACATTATGATGGCGTAATTATCGATATTTTTTTCGATCACTTCTTAGCAAAAAATTGGAGTACTTACTCTGAAATTCCCTTGGGTATTTATGTAAAATCTGTTTATAAACTTTTAGAAGATAATTTTGATATTCTTCCCGAAAAAACACAAGAAATCCTTCCATATTTAACTAAGTATGATTGGTTATATAATTATCAATTTGCAAAAGGAATTCAAGAAGTTTTAAATGGTATGAACAAACGTACTAAAGGAATCTCTCAAATGAATTTAGCTTCTGAAGATTTATTAATCCACTATCAATTATTTGAAGAAGACTTTACATTATTCTTTAAAGAGTTACGAAAATATTGTAATTCAAAAATCAACCTTACAATTTAAATTCATGAAAAATATATTCTTACTTATTTTCTTCTCAACTGTTCTATTAAGTTGTAAAACAGCGCCTCAAAAAGAAAAAATCACAGGATTAATTACAACCAAAGCAATGGTGGTTTCTGCCAGAGAAGAAGCTTCTAAAATAGGTGTTGATATTCTTAAAAAAGGCGGAAACGCTTTCGATGCAATGGCAGCAACAGAATTAGCGTTAGCGGTAGCATATCCGTATGCTGGTAATATTGGCGGTGGCGGATTTATGGTATATCGTAAAAACACTGGGGAAATCGGTGCGCTAGATTATCGTGAAAAAGCACCACTCGCAGCTGCAAAAAACATGTTTTTAGACAGTCTTGGTAATATTGTAAAAAACAAAAGTACACTTGGCGCAATGGCTGTTGGAATTCCTGGTACAGTTGCCGGAATTTTCGCTACTCATAAAAAATTTGGAACGCTACCTATTGCTGATATTTTAACGCCGGTTATTGCTTTGGCTAAAAAAGGCGTTATTGTTACTCAAAAACAAGAAAATCGTATAAAAAAACATCAACCATCATTTTTAAAAGCAAATAAAGACACAATTATTTTTAATAAACATTGGAAAAAGAACGACACGATTAAATATCCTGCGCTAGCAGCAACTTTACAACGTATTTTAGAAAACGGTAGGGATGAATTTTACAAAGGTGAAACAGCAAAGCGTTTGGTGAAATTTATGCAAGCTAATGGCGGAATTATGACTGAAGAAGATTTAGCGAAATACCAAGCTAAATGGCGAACTCCAGTTACCTTTAAATATGATGATTTACGTGTAATATCTATGTCGCCTCCATCTAGCGGCGGCGTTTGTTTAGCGCAAATAATGAATGCGATTGAACCTTATGAGTTAGGAAAATTTGGACATAACACCACAAAAACGATTCAGGTTATTACAGAAGCAGAAAGACGTGCTTATGCAGATAGAAGCTTCTTTTTAGGAGATCCTGATTTTGTAAATATTTTACTAGACACTTTAATCAGTAAAAGATATACCAAATACCGAATGAGGGATTTCTCTTTTGATAAAGCAACTTTGTCTGAAGATGTTTCTCATGGTAACGTTGAAATGATTGAAAGCGACGAAACAACGCATTATTCTATAGTTGATAAATTCGGAAATGCAGTTTCCGTAACCACTACAATTAATGGCGCTTATGGTTCTAAATTATATTGTGCCGATTTAGGATTTTTTTTAAATAACGAAATGGACGATTTTAGCAGCAAGCCTGGTGAACCAAATATGTTCGGATTGATTGGTGCAAAAGCAAATGAAATTGCTCCAGAAAAACGTATGTTAAGCTCAATGACGCCTACTATTGTTGAAAAAAACGGAAAACTATGGATGGTTGTTGGTACACCTGGCGGATCTACAATTATAACTTCTGTATTACAAACTATTTTAAATGTACACGAATTTAAAATGGGCATGCAAGAAGCCGTTAATCAACCTCGATTTCATCATCAATGGTTGCCTGATGTTATTATGATGGAACCTAATAAATTCGATGCCACTGTTAAACAAAATTTACAGAAATTAGGATATCTTTTAAACGAAAAAGACAGTCCTGTTATTGGTAAAGTAGCAGGAATTTTAATATTACCTAACGGAAACTTAGAAGGTGGTGCCGATCCTAGAGGTGATGATAAAGCAGATGGATTTTAATAGTTTTTAATTAAAAATATTCTTTTAAAATAATATATACAATATGAGTTTACAACCATTCCATCTAGCAATCCCTGTTAAAAACTTAGAAAAAAGTAGAATTTTTTATAGAGAAATTTTACAATGCGAAGAAGGTAGAAGTTCTGATCATTGGGTAGATTTTAATTTCTTCGGACATCAATTAGTTATCCATCAAAAAGAAGGTTATCAACCAACAAATTCAATTACAAATCCTGTTGACGGACACGATGTTCCTGTTCCACATTTTGGTGTTGTTTTAAAATGGAATGATTGGATAGCGCTTTCTGAAAGATTAAAAACAAATAACACTGCATTTATTATTGCTCCTACTATTCGCTTTAAAGGATTGGTGGGTGAGCAAGCAACAATGTTTTTTAATGACCCCGAAAATAATGCTCTTGAATTTAAAGCTTTTAAAGACATGTCGCAATTGTTTGCTAAATAATGACAATATCAGAAACACATAAAGTTCCGAAGTTAGAAAAATCGATTCGATTACAAGAATACGGTGTTGGTATTTTTAAAACGATTCCGACTAAATCTGGTTTAAAAAAAGCACTTAAAAAAAAATTGATTTTAGTAGATGGTAAAATTGCCACTACTGCCCTATTTATAAGTGGCAATGAACTTATCGAATTATATAAAAAAGGAAAAGATACTACGTTTAAACAGTTTGATTTTGAATTAGATATTCTTTTTGAAGATGATTATTTAGCGGTAATTTATAAACCTTCGGGTATTTTAGTTAGCGGAAACTCATTTGCAACGATAGATAATGCTTTGCTGCAAAACGTAACAAAAAGCACCCTTTTTGACGCTGTACGACCAAGACCTGTACATCGATTAGATTACCCTACAAGCGGATTGTTATTAATCGGAAAAACAAGTTCGAGTATTATTGCTTTGAATCAATTATTTGAAAATAAGGAAATTAAAAAAACATATCATGCCATAAACATTGGCAAAATGAACGAAAAAGGGGAAATTAACTTCCCTGTTGAT
This sequence comes from uncultured Tenacibaculum sp., assembly GCA_964021635.1. Classification (GTDB taxonomy): domain Bacteria; phylum Bacteroidota; class Bacteroidia; order Flavobacteriales; family Flavobacteriaceae; genus Polaribacter. The sequence continues at coordinate 3,625 of CAXHZZ010000098.1, read as the reverse complement.
GCAAAAAACGCATTTACTTCTTATCAAGTTTTAAAAACCGTTATTTCTGAGCGTTTTAATTTTTTAAACTTAGTTGAATTAACACCAAAAACAGGTAGAAAACACCAATTACGAAAACATTTACTAGCAATCAACAATCCCATTTTAGGTGACAAAGAACATTTTACAGACGGATTAATTTTAAACGGAAAAGGATTGTACTTACACGCATCTGCTTTAAAATTTAAGCATCCGTTTACCAAAGAAATTATTAATATTACAAAAGAGCTTCCGAAAAAATTCAAAAAAATATTTCCATCATAAGTATCCTTTAAAAAATATATCTTTGCCATTATGCGAATAGATATTATTACCGTTGCCCCAGATTTACTAAAAAGCCCGTTTGAACATTCTATGATGAAACGCGCCATTGATAAAGGTTTAGCTGAAATTCATTTTCACAATTTACGTGATTACGGAATCGGTTCATACAAAAAACTAGACGACACCCAGTTTGGTGGTGGCGCTGGTATGGTTTTAATGATTGAACCTATTGATAAATGTATCTCTAAATTACAATCAGAAAGAACGTATGACGAGATTATTTACATGACGCCTGATGCGAAAACATTAAATCAATCTATCGCAAACACACTTTCGTTAAAAGAAAACATTATTATTTTAACGGGGCATTATAAAGGAGTCGATCAACGTGTTAGAGACCGATTTATTACCAAAGAAATCTCTATTGGTGATTATGTTTTAACAGGTGGCGAATTGGCGGCAGCTATTTTATGTGATGCTGTTGTTCGTTTAATTCCAGGAGTTTTAGGTGATGAACAATCTGCTTTAACAGATTCTTTTCAAGACGATTTATTATCACCTCCTGTTTATACAAGACCTGCAGAATATGACGGACTGAAAGTTCCGGAAGTATTATTGTCTGGGAATTTCCCAAAAATAGATGCATGGCGAAATGAAAAAGCATATCAACATACAAAGAATATAAGACCCGATTTATTAGATGACTAATCAAAAAGCATATCACGATTTAATCATTGTTATTCCTTGTTATAATGAGGAAAACCGATTACCGATAAATCAGTTTAAACAGTTTTTAGATACAACATCTGATGTGCTGTTATTTTTTGTAAACGATGGTTCTTCAGATAAGACTGATGATGTTATAAAGAATTTAGCAACGATTTATCCTAAAAATGTAAAATTACTTTCTTTAGATAAAAACGTAGGAAAAGCAGGAGCTGTTAAAGCGGGGTTTAATTTTTGTGAAGCCAATAATTCCTATTTAAAAATTGCCTATTTGGATGCTGATTTAGCAACTACCTTAGAAGAATGCCATAACATAAGTAAAGAAATAAATACAATAGTTCAGTTTGCCTTCGGGTCTAGGATTGCAAAAATAGATACTAATATTCAACGTAAACAGCATCGTTTTTTTATTGGTAGATTTATTGCCACTTTAATATCTAAACAATTAGATTTAAAAGTGTATGATACACAATGCGGATGTAAAATCTTCAATAAAGAAATTGCCTCAAAAGTTTTTAAAGAAGATTTTATATCAAAATGGCTATTTGATGTAGAAATTTTTCACCGTTTGATTTTTATTTTCAAGAAAGAAAACATAAAAAATATTGCTAGAGAAATTCCATTAAAATCTTGGATTGATGCTGACGATAGTCGGGTAAAGATGACTTATTTCTTTAAACTTTGGTTTGATTTACTTTCAATTAAAAAACGATACAAATCTTAATTACAAATGCGTAACCTAATAAACAAGAAAAACTTTTTTGCTATTGCTGTTCTTCTCTTAATACTATGGAGAGGTTTTTTAAACGCTGTAGTTCCGTTAATGGACAAAACAGAAGCTCGTTATGCAGAGATTGCCAGAATAATGGCAGAAACAAATGATTATATAACACCGCAAATAGATTATGGAATTCCGTTTTGGGCCAAACCACCACTTTCTACTTGGCTATCTGCTTTAAGTTTTGATATTTTCGGAGTTTCAGAATTTACTGCAAGGCTGCCATATTTATTATTAAGTATTGTAATGATATTCTTAATTGGTAAATATGCCAAAAGAGAAAATCTTTCTTTTTTTTTACCTGGGTTTATTGCGCTTACTATTCCTGAATTTTTAATTCATGCCGGCGTAGTTTCTACCGATACTTCTTTAGCTTTTTGTGTAGCCTTAGTAATGCTTTCTTTTTGGGAAGCCATGCATAATCCTACCAATACTATTTGGAAATATTTAATTTTTGTTGGTTTCGGATTAGGTTTATTAGCTAAAGGGCCTATTATTTTTATTTTAACCTTGCCTCCTATTTTTATATGGACACTTATTTCAAAATCATTTAAAAAAGTATTTAAAACATTTCCTATCTTTTTAGGAATTCTAATGATAGGATTAATTGCAATTCCGTGGTATTATTTAGCAGAACAAAAAACACCCGGATTTATCGATTATTTTATCATTGGTGAGCATTTTAGTAGATTTTTTGATAGTAGTTGGTCTGGTGATAAATATGGTTTCCCAAAACAACAACCTTTAGGGATGATTTGGGTTTTCCTTTTATTGTTTGCCTTACCTTGGATCCAAGTAATCATTGGCAAACTATGGAAAAACCGTACAGAGTTCTTTTCTAACAAATGGATATTATTTTTAAGCGCTTGGTTAATCTGGACACCATTATTCTTTACCGTTTCTAAAAGTTTAATTCACCCATATATATTACCTGTATTAATTCCGATTGCTCTTTTAGCTGTGCATTTTTGGAAAGACATCAAACAAAAAACTACGATCATAACCATTAGTTTAATCGTACCTATTGCAACCATTTTGGTTTATGGCTTTGGTTTGATAAATAACAATATGGAAACATATGCAAATTCTGATAAATATTTCATTCAGGATTCTTACAAAAAAGATATTCAGATTTATCATCACAAAACAAAAAGTTACTCTAGTCAGTTTTATTCTAAAGGAAAAATAAAATCTATAAAAACGGAAGAATTAGATAGTATTTCAAAAAGCGATAATTCGTTTTATTTAATAATATCAAAAAAGAATTCTAAAAAAACTGCCATAGATAACAACCCTAATTACAGCTTAATAACTAATAATAAAAAGAAAAAAATCTATATTTTTAATTCCAAAAAAAATTAATAACAATACGTTTTATACAGTAACAAAAAAAATTAAATCAAAAGCACATATTTTATAATATTTTGATTAATTTCGCAGCCATAAATTAACCTCTGACGAAAATATCGTGAATGTTGTTTTATAAAATCATATAAATATCATTACAATGGATTTAGTAAAGTTTGTTCAAGACGAATTTGTAACAAGAAACGAATTACCACAATTCTCTGCAGGAGACACAATTACAGTGTTTTACGAAATTAGAGAAGGTGAAAAAGTACGTACACAGTTCTTTAGAGGAGTTGTTATACAAAAAAGAGGTGTTGGTGCTTCTGAAACTTTTACAATCAGAAAAATGTCTGGTACTGTAGGAGTTGAACGTATCTTCCCTGTAAACTTACCTGCTATTCAGAAAATTGAAGTAAACAAAAAAGGTGTTGTACGTAGAGCACGTATCTTTTACTTTAGAGGTCTTAC
>CAXHZZ010000097.1:0-6997 GCA_964021635.1 uncultured Tenacibaculum sp. | reverse complement strand
ATGGTAAATCCTAATAGCTCCATTTCATCATATGCCTTTTCTAACCAATGCGTATGTAGTTGTGGGATTTTAAAGTTTTGCTGTTGCAGGTGAAATAACTTCTCTTGAATTTGTTGTTTTGCTTTTGTTGCGTTTACTTTGAATGTAGCTTGCCAAAGCAATGCTGTTTTGGGTTGGTTTACAAAACGAAAAGCATTAATACGAATTAAAACTGTCAACTGTTCTATAGAGATAACAACGCGGTCTAAAAAATTGTCTAAAGAAGTAAACGCACCTTGTGATTGTCTTTCTGACACAATACGTTGCATGACCAAATGCTCTAAACTTTTAAGATAGCCAAAACCCAAATACATGGTTTTACCCTCTACAATATTGGCAATATTACTTTTGTTAATACATGGTAATTCTATAATAGCTCCACACATTTTTGCTTCATGAATATAATGTTCCGCTGAATAAAAGCCACCACCGTTATTTAAAACTGCGGTCATAAACTCTATGGGGTAGTAGCATTTTAAAAATAAACTCTGGTAACTTTCTACAGCATACGACGCAGAATGTCCTTTAGCGAAAGCATAGCCTGCAAAGCTTTTAATTTGGTTCCATACTTCAAAAATTAAAGTCTCTTCAAATCCTTTTTTTCTGCAGTTGCTAATAAATTTATCTTCTACTGCTTTAAATTCTGCCAGAGAACGGTACTTACCACTCATGCCTCGTCGTAACACATCGGCTTCTCCTAAGGTTAAATCGGCAAATTGATTCGCAACTTTCATGACATCTTCTTGATATACCATGACGCCATATGTTTCGGGCATAATGTCTAATAAAATAGGATGTGCTTCTTTTCTCTTTTCAGGAAAACGATGTCTTTTGATAAATTCTTCTTTCATACCCGAACCCGAAACTCCTGGTCGTATAATAGAGCTTGCGGCTACTAAGCCTAAATAATCTTGCGTTTGTAATTTTTGCATTAAACCACGCATTGCAGGAGATTCTACATAATACGCACCAATAGCACCGCCTGTTTTTAAAAGGTTATTGATGTTTTCATCCTTTTTAAAAGATTCTATATCGGTGATGTCAATTTCAGGGGCGTCAGGATTGTTTTCCTTAATAATTTCTAAAGCATCTTTAATTTTTGCTAAACCCCGTTGTCCTAAAATATCGAATTTAAAAATACCAATGTCATCGGCAATATTCATATCAAACTGAACTGTGGGAAATCCTTTTGGCGGTAAGCTCGTAGCGGAATAATAATGAATAGGTTTGTTTAAAATTAAAATACCTGCGGAATGAACGCTGACATAATTAGGAAACCCCTGGATGAGTTTTGCGTATTGTAAAATGAGTTTGGTAATAGGGTCTAACTCTGGTTGCGTTTTATTATTACATAGTTTGTCTATTTCCTCTTTTGGCAAGCCAAAAACTTTACCTAGCTCTCTAACAATTGCTTTGTATTTAAACGTGTTGTAGGTGGCTAATAAAGCCACATTATTAAAACGATTGAATATATATTGGGTTACCTGATCTCTATCTTTCCAAGAAAAATCGATATCAAAATCGGGCGGAGACGCTCGAAACGGATTGATAAAACGTTCGAAATACAAATCTAATTCAATAGGATCTACATCTGTAATGCCTAAGATATACGCCACAATGCTATTGGCACCACTACCACGCCCCACATGAAAAAAGTTATTGCGTTTTGCGTAGCTTACAATATCATAATTAATCAGGAAAAAAGAAACAAATTGTAAATCGATAATCACTTTTAATTCTTTTTGTACTCTTTGGTGTACTTTTTTCGTAGGGTTTTTATACCGTTTGTGTAGGTTCTTATTACATAAATTTAAAAGCATGGTACAATCCTCTTCAAAACTATTGCCATACACTCGTAAATTCTGATTTTCACGAGCTTCTCCAAACCCAAAATTAATGTTACAAGTACCCAGTAACTTTTGCGTATTTGTTAGTACAAAGGGAAACTCTTTAAAGTGTTCTTGTAGTGCTTTTTTAGAATGCATCGTATCTGTAGGTAAACATTCTTCGGTAGTAGGAAGCTTGCTTAGTAACATGTTGTTGCCAATAGCACGCAAAAGTCTGTGTATGTTAAAATCATTTTTATTTCTGATGGTCACTTGTTGTTGTACCACTAGTTTATCTTTAAACCTATTTACGTAAGAAAATTTTAGTTTGTTTATTTCAGCAATAGAAACTCCGATAAATTCATGGTCAGCAAAAACCATCTTGTTTGATTCCAATACTTTTTCAAAAGGATAAATGATAAAAACATCTTCTAAATTCTCTGGGATATTAGGAATTTGTTTTTTTGATTCTAAGAAATAGGATAAATACCGATTGATGTTTTCGAATCCTGCATTGCTTTTTGCAATGGCTACAAATTGCTGGGTGTTGCCATTTCGGAAATCAACACCAATAACTGGTTTTATATTTGCGTTTTGCGCTTTTTGCGCAAAGTTTAAACAAGCAGATGTATTGTTGATATCTGTAAGTGCAATAGTGTTGATATCATTTTCTATAGCAAGCTGTAAAAGCTCCATTTCTGAAAACGTCCCAAAACGCAAAGAATAATAAGTATGACAGTTTAAATACATCCCTTATTGTTTTCTGTGTGCTAATACTAAAGGCGGTTCTCCGTTAAATGGATTGTTAAACCTTCCAATAGATTTTACCCCCATCGAAGAAGCTCTCATAATACTTGCTTCTCCGTATTTGTTTCTTACGGTGTCCATAGCATTATATAGTTCTAACATCTGTTCTGTATCGTCAAATAAATTAATTTGATAATTACCACTTACAATGTCGGATACTTTTACTCCGACTAATCGAATTAATAATCGTCGTTGGTATAACTTTTCAAATAGGTTCATAATAGCAGGAATCAAAATATGATCGGCACTTGTGTACGGAATTTTTGCTTGCTTACTGTAAGTATTAAAATCAGAATATCTAATTTTTACACTCACGCTTCCTGTAAGTTTATCTCCTTTTCGTAACTGATAGGCCAAATTTTCTGCCATGGCAAAAACCGTTTGTTTTAACTTGACCATATCAGTAGTGTCTTTGTTATAGGTTCTTTCTGTAGATAATGATTTGCGTTCGTGAAAGGCAATGATGGGAGGATTGTCAATCCCATTAGCACGCTTCCAAATTATTTTTCCGTTTTTGCCTAAAACACTCACCATCATTTCCAATGGCATCTCTTGAATTACTTTTATTTTATCAACACCGAGGTTTCGCAACGTTTGATAGGTTTTATTTCCTACAGAAGGTATTTTACGAATGGATAACGGTGCTAAAAATGATTTTTCAAAACCTGCATTGATCAGTAATTGATTATTTGGCTTTGCTTCGCCAGTAGCTACTTTAGAGACTATTTTATTTTGCGACATTCCAAATGAAATAGGCAAGCCACTTTCATTAATGATTTGCTGTCTTAACTCAGAAGCATACTTATAACTTCCAAAAAAAGTATCCATTCCAGAAAGGTCTGCGTAAAATTCATCAATACTTGCTTTCTCAAAAACAGGAACGTTTTCTTTGATAATATCGGTAACAATATTCGAGTATTTAGAATAAATACTTGTATTCCCACGAATAACAATTGCTTCAGGACACAGTCGTCTTGCAATTTTCATAGACATGCCCGAATGCACACCAAAACGGCGTGTTTCATAACTACATGCGGCAACAACCCCCCGATCTCCTAGCCCTCCAACTAGCAATGCTTTTTTATCTAACCGACTATCAATCAAACGTTCACAGGACACGAAAAATGTATCAAGATCTAAGTGAAGAATATTTTTGTTCATAACGCAAAATTAGCTACAAATTCATACATTTGTTGCTCTAATTTGTAGCAAATGATAACTCTATCTAAAAACATAAGGCATTTAAGAACATTAAAGAAACTCACACAAGAAGTTTTAGCAGAGGAATTGTCGGTAACCAGATCAAGAATCAGCTCTTATGAAGAGAATAGATCGTCGCCAACCATAGAGTTTTTAATTGATTTTTCAGAATACTTCAAAATACCCATTGATATTATCATTAAAAATGATCTAACGAAAGCAAAAGACATGTCTTTTATTGAGGTTGGAAATAAAAGAGTGTTATTTCCGATAACAGTAGATAGTGATAATGAGAATTTAATTGAGGTGGTATCTTCTAAGGCTTCCGCAGGTTATTTATTAGGTTATGATGATCCTGAATATATTGAACAATTAGAAAAAATAAAGTTGCCTTTTTTACCGACAGGAAAGCATAGAGCATTTCCCATTAAAGGAGATTCTATGTTACCTATGAAAGACGGATCGTATGTGGTTGCTGAATTTGTAGAAGACATTAAGGACGCTAAAAGTGGAGTGTCTTACATTATCATTACAAAAGATGATGGTATGACCTATAAGCGATTGTATAATCAAATAGAAGAGAACCAAACATTTTTGTTAAAACCTGATAATTCTAGTTATGAACCTTATGAAGTTCCTGTGTCTGAAGTGTTAGAACTTTGGAAGTTTACGTGTAGTATTAACACACAAGAGTACGAAGAACACGAGCTAAAATTGAGTAGTATTTTAGAAATGTTCACCAGTTTAGGTGTGGAGTTAGAAGCTTTAAAGAAGTCTTTCAACTCATAAAACAATACATAACCTACAGGTTATCTTAAGGTTAATAAAACATCAAAAACGAAGGTGTTTTTGTGATTGAAATTAAAGTTTCGATAACGTATTTTTTTTGTGAATTTAAAGGAAAAAAACTTAGATTTGCCTAGCTTTTTGAAGGGCTAGGTTAATTATTAAATTAAAATGGCTACACGTTTTTGTGTAGCCGTTTTTCGTTTGCAAAAGTTTTTATAAAAATCATCCAATAAGAACAAAAAAAAAGCAACTCTAAGAGTTGCTTTCTATTTAATCTTCTTTAAAAAGTTGCTCTAAATAAGCCGCTTTCTTTTTCTCTGCTCTTTTTGCTACAGAAGGTTTTGTAAACTGCTTTCTGTCTCTTAATTCTTGTAAAACTTTTACGTCTCTATATTTTCTCTTGTAACGCTTTAACGCTCTCTCTATATTTTCGCCTTCTTTGACAATTATTCTTAACATATATGTTGCTTTTATTAGTTCTTAGTCTATTTTATTTCTTCCATTTTTTTTAAAAATGGCAAAATCATGCATTCTACTTCAAAAGAAATAGCTCTATTTTATTAAAAGAAAAGGACTTTTTGGTAAAAGTTTTGCTCGATAACAAATCTGGTTTTCTCAGAAATAGATGTGTTTACACCTAAATATCGTTGTTTTCTCCTTGTGGATAGAATATTGTGCAAAGCTACTATTAATTTAATTAGTTTACAAGTTTTGTGAAATTAAATTAAGAGTGGGGTTATTGACCTACAGTTTATTAAATCGTTTCTCCCAATTCTTTTAGCTTCGATGTGTTTTCAGCTAACATTAATTCATCAATTATTTTCTGAATATCACCGTTCACAATATTTGATAAATCGTATAAGGTTAAACCAATTCTATGATCAGTGACACGGCCTTGCGGATAGTTGTAGGTTCTAATTTTAGCAGAGCGATCTCCAGAACTTACCATTGAACCACGTTTAAGAGCATCTTCAGCTTGCTTCTTCGCTAACTCCATATCATATAAACGTGAACGCAATACCTTAAATGCCTTCTCTTTGTTTTTATGCTGCGATTTTTGATCTTGACACTGTGCCACTAAACCGGTTGGAATATGTGTTAAACGCACTGCCGAATATGTCGTATTTACCGATTGCCCACCTGGCCCTGACGAACAGAAAAAATCAATACGCACATCTTTTGGGTTGATTTCTACATCAAATTCTTCGGCTTCAGGAAACACCATACAGGTTGCTGCTGAAGTATGCACACGCCCTTGAGTTTCTGTTTGTGGCACACGTTGTACACGATGTACACCAGCTTCAAATTTTAAGGTCCCGTAAACATCTTCTCCATTTACTTCAAATTGAATTTCTTTATATCCTCCATTCGTTCCTTCACTATAATCAACAACAGAGACTTTCCAACCCTTACTTTCGCAATATTTAGAATACATTCTAAATAAATCTCCTGCAAAAATACTCGCTTCATCACCACCTGTACCTGCGCGTAATTCTACAACGGCATTTTTACCATCTTCAGGATCTTGTGGAATTAATAAAAACTTAATTTCATCTTCTAGGATCGGAATTCTTTTCGTGGCATCATCCAATTCCATTTTTGCCATTTCTAACATTTCAGCGTCACTTCCATCTGAAATTATTTCTTTAGCTTCTTCAATAGAATTTAGTAATCCTTGATATTCTTCGGCTTTTTTAACCACCTTACCAAGATCTTTATATTCCTTATTAAGTTGAACATAACGTTTCTGATCAGAAATAATATCCGGTTGAATAATTAAATCTGAAACCTCATCAAAACGTTGTTTTACTATCTGTAACTTATCTAACATTGGTTCTATTATTGGGAGGCGAATTTACGCTTTTTTATCGAATTTTTAATTAAATTTGAGAAGCAACTATAAGAAGTTAATGTAATAAGATACGTTTATGACGTCTTTGTTTTGTTTTTACTATCGAGGCGATCTAAACATCTTACCTAGACTTTAAACACCAAGCACGCCTCTAGGACCTCTGGAAATCTCTCCGTGATATCATATAAAAACCTCCTACGAATCTTAGAATACCAATAAACATAATCTCGGTTTTTTACTATACAAATTAAACTCCCGCTTTTAAGAATAACTACTATCTGTTGCTCAAAACAACATACAATACTTAAAAATTAAAGGACTAAATGTGACGCTTATCTTTTTTGAAATTACATGTAGAGCAAATAGTTATTCCCGCACTGGTACTCTAAAAAGTGACTTTCTTAAAACCATTCGTTACTGGATTGAAAATGAACCGGTTCCAAGCTACAGTCACTAGCAAATGAAATGACAATCAACTTTGCTT
>CAXHZZ010000096.1:0-7037 GCA_964021635.1 uncultured Tenacibaculum sp. | reverse complement strand
ACACACACTAACAACACACACTAACAACACACACTAACAACACACACTAACAACAACAAAAAAGCCTTTAAATTAATTTAAAGGCTTTTTTGTTGTTGTTAAACAGTTTCTATTATGTATTGTAATTTGAATAATTTTTGATAAGGAATCACATCGAAAACTACTCTAAATGTTAAGTAATATAAATTTTATTTAAAAGCTAAATAAATAAAAGAAATATATCCTATTAGCAATACAAAACCTTTGATTCTTCCTATTTCATTTTTCTTATAAAAATAAGCCATAGGCAATAAAACAAAAGCGAAACCTAACATCCAAAATATATCTTTACTTAATATTTGTGGCTCGGTTACTTTTATAGTTGTTATCATAGAAGTTAAACCCAATACAGAAGCAATGTTAAAAATATTAGACCCTAACAAGTTTCCTAATGATATTGCCTTCTCTCCTTTAATCGCTGCTATTAATGAAGCCGCTAACTCCGGAACACTTGTTCCGATAGCAATCATTGTTACAGATATTACCCCTTCACTTATTCCTTGATTTCTTGCCAATGTTTTTGCGCCATCTACCAATAATTCAGAACCGAAATACAATGCTAATCCACCTATTAATAACCAAACGATTATTTTAAAATAACTTACCACCGCCAATGCATCATCTACCTCTTCACTACTTTGATCTGATTTTGCATTTTTTATTAAATAAACCAAAAACAAGGCTAAACCAACCAATAAAACACCTCCTTCAATAGCATTTAAATCATTGTTATAGCTCAACATTCCCCAAAGCGCAAAAGAGAACAGCATCATTACGGGCCAATTTATCTTATAAAAATCTTTACTTATTGCTATAGGACCAATTAAGGCTGTTATACCTAAAACCATTCCGATATTAGCAATATTAGATCCAATAACATTGTTTATTGCAATTGCCGGAGAACCATCTAAAGCAGCCTGTAAACTAACTAACAGCTCTGGTGCAGAAGTTGCAAAAGAAACCACGGTCATACCAATTACCATTTTAGAGATATTCAACTTAAAAGATAATCCTACAGAAGAACGAACTAAAAATTCACCTCCAAGAACCAATAAAATCAATCCTATTATTATATATACAACACTCATGTAATATTATTCTTTTTTGCGAAGATACTGCTTTGATTTCAAAAATTACAACCCTCAAACATATGAAAAAATAGCGTTATCTAATTTTTAAAACAATACTTTTTATTACGCTATCAATAATCAAATAACTAAAAAAAGCTGTTATTTAAACACTTCTTGCTTTAGTTTTAAGTATTCATTAAAAAATGTCCTTTATTTTATTACAATTTTAAATACTAAATGAATATAAATATTAATAATTAAAACAATAAATAAGTAAATACTATTTCATATTAAAACATAATAAACTTTTTTACATTAAAAATTAAACACAAAACAATTAAATTATGCTCTAGCTTTTGGAAGTATAATCTTCTTTGATATATATTGATAAAACAATTCCGGAATCAACGAATATTAATCTATTAAAAACACTAAAAACTATGACAACTATTACTCTTAAAATAATTACTATTGCAGTTAAAATTGCAACTATTATAATACTTTTATATTAATCAACTTTTAAAATCAAACTATATATTATGCTAACATTTATCGGAGTACTACTAATTATTACAGGGTTAATTACCATTGTATTAAATTCAATTATCAAAAACAATAAAACATTAAATTGGTTCACCACACAAAGAAGCATACAACTTACTATACTTGGTGCCCTTATGAGTATTATTACAGGAATGTTTTTCTATGCTGATGCAGGTACAGCTTATGCAGTACAATTTGTTTCTGGTGGAGACAAAATGATTACAACACAAGGTTTAAAACTTAAATGGTGGGGAAGAATTATTCCGCTTTCTTACGAAACGTCAATAAAAGATATTATTGTTGACGACGAAAGCGAACTGCCTAAAAGCGATCAAGGAATTTACAATAGAAAAGCTCAAAAATGGGAATTCAGTGATGCTATTAAAGCAGAAATAAGTACCTCTGTAATTGTAGGAGTTAACATCAACGATGAGGAAGTTTTCTTGAATATGGCCGACAGAAACAGGAGTGAATCAAAATTGATTTACGGAAGGGTTTTACCAAATATTGATGCCGCTATTAAAAATACATGTAAACTAATGGATGCACAAGATTATATATCTGGTCAAGCTTCTGATTTTGACAGGTATTTTAGGGATCAATTAGAAAACGGAATGTATCAAGTAGAGCAATATTATGAAGCAGAAAACATGAACGAAATTGTAGGTGACACCACTACTATTAGAAAAATAAAGGTTGGAAAATCTAGCAAGCAGAAAAAATTTAGAATAAAAAGAGATTCTAATGGAAATATTGTTAGGGACAATTCTAACACCTTAAAGCAATATGGTTTAAAAATATACCAAGCACAAGTAACGGGTATCGACTGGGAAGCTTCTTTTGACGAACGTTTAGATTTACAAAAAAATGAAGTTGCACAAACCCAATTAGAAAAACAACAGGCAGAACGTGAATATTATAGAGCAAAAAAAGAAGTTGCAAAAGGAGAATCTGAAAAAGCAAAAGAAAGAGCCCGTTTAGAAAAAATTCAAATTCAACAAACCATAGAAGCTGAAACAGAAGCTAAAGTTGCCGGATTTAATTTAATTAAAGAGAAAAAACAATATGAAGTTGAACAATTTAAAGCAAAAAGTAAAAAAGTTGCAGCCGATGCAATGTATTACGAAAACTCTAAATTAGTTAGCGCAGGTTTAACTCCACAAGAAAAAGCTGAATGGGAGTACAAAACAGCTGTTGGAGTAGCTGGTCAAATAAAAGACTTACAACTACCATCTACTTATATTGAAGGCAGTAAGAATGGGAATGGCGGAAACCTACTGCAATCGTTAATTGGTGCAGACCTTGCTAAGAAAATGATGGAAAGTAAAAAATAAAAAAACTCTTTTAAAATGAGTGAGGCACTCGTTTTTACCTCACTCATTTTTATAAATTATTTTTCAGTATTTTTGATATTGAATCAATTACAAAATGAAAAAACAACTTTTTAAATTTTTAGCAAAATTAAATAAAGCGATACTACCCTCTTTTACGCATAAAGAGCTAGACATTTCTAAAGCTACTAAATTTCAATTAGCAATTATTGGATGGAGAGCTTTTGTTACTATTAACTCATTAGACTAAACCTTATAATTATGAAAGAGCATATAAAAGTATATACAGGAACCACAATTTTAACAAACAGGTTAGCTTTCTTACTTGATGAAGCAAAAATAGCTACTTTAATTAAAGATAGTAAAGAATCTGGCAGATTAGCAGGATTTGGAACAACAGATAATTCCTGCGAACTATTTATCTACAAATCTGATTATGAGACTGCTCAGGAAATAATAAATAATTTCAAGCAAGAAATCAATTAATTTTAAAAAATAAAAAGCAAAAAAAAACATTTTTTGCTTTTTTAATTAAAAAACATCTGTATATTTGCACCCGCAAAACGGCCTCGTGGCGCAACTGAATAGCGCACTTGATTACGGCTCAAGAGGTTACAGGTTTGAATCCTGTCGAGGTCACTAAAAACCACATATTAACTTATGTGGTTTTTTATTTTTAGTAAAAAATGTACATTTAAAAAAAACCTCAAAGTAATTACTTTGAGGTTTTTTTATCTCTTTCAAAAACAACTATTAATTGTTTGCTTTTACATTTTTCACTCCATCTAAAATGTAAAAATAAGAACGTCTATTTTTTTGATGCTGCTCTTTGCTACATTTACTTTGATTGGCATCATTACAATTATTTAATAGTTGACTTTCACCAAACCCTAAGGCACTTTTAATTCTATTTGTTGCTATACCTCTAGAAACAATATAATCTCTTGTAGAGATAGCTCTATTTGTCGATAAACGCTTATTATACTCTTTTGTTCCTCTACTATCTGTATGAGATTCAATTTTTATAATCATATTAGGATGATTTTTCATTACAGATACAATATGTTCTAATTCATACTCTGCATCTTCTCTAATATTAGATAAATCGAAATCAAAATAAATAGGGTTTATAACTATTTGATCCTCTATAATAAGAGATTCTAGTTTTAAATTAGCTTTTATTAATTTGTTATTTACATCTATTGTTTTTACCTGTTTTTGGGTGTCTTTAAAATCTTCTTTTGATGCTACAACCGTAAAATTATTTTCACAGTCTATATCTGTAAAAACATAACTTCCATCCTCTTTTGTTACTTGTTTAGCAATAGGATTACCTTCTAAATCAACTAACCTAACCTCTACGTTCTCTATAGGGGTATCTGTACGAGAATCAGTTACAATACCTTCAATATTTTCTTTACAATTAAAAATTAAAAAGCTATAAATATCATCATCTCCTTTACCACCCTTTCTATTAGAAGAAAAGAACCCTTTACTTCTTTCTTTGTTAATTACAAAAGAGAAATCATCTAAAGGTCCATTTACAGGCGATCCTAAATTTATAGGATCTGTAAAGTTTTCTTTTTTAATTTTTGATTCAAAAATATCTAATGCACCCAAACCTAAATGCCCATCTGATGCAAAATAAAGCGTATTATCAACTCCTACAAAAGGAAACATTTCTCTACTTTCTGTATTTATCTGACTACCTAAATTTACAGGATCTCCATATTTACCGTCTTCTAGTATAGCTACTTTATAAATATCTGTTTCCCCAAATCCATTAGGCATATCAGATACAAAATATAATATTTTCTCATCCGGACTTAAAGCTGGATGACCATATGAGTAATCATTTGTATTAAAAGGCAACTCTTCTACATTTGTCCATTTACCATCTTTATTAATTGCTTTGTAAATTTTTAAATGCGTTGTGCGTTGCTCATCTCCCTTTAGATCTTCTCCATCAAAATTATCCCTAGTAAAATACATTGTACTACCATCATTAGTAATTACAACATTAGACTCGTGATAATTTGTTGTTAAATCCTTTTGTCTTATTGATTCAGAAATATCAAAAACCCTATTTTCATCTACCTTATTTAGTTCTGAGCTATATATATTTAAAAAAGGTTGATTATTCCATTCATACAACTTAGCGTTTTTTTCAAGACCTAATGGTTTAGTTGATGCATAATATAACTTGTTGTTAAAGATAAAACCTCCAAAGTCTGAATATTTTGTATTTGTAGCAACATTGTGTATATTAACATAAATTTTCTCTTTGTTAGTATATTCTACGAAATAATCTTGATTCTCGTTTAATGCTATTACACGACTATCTGTTGCTTCTATCCCTTTTATTTTTTGCAACCATTTATCTGATTCAGAAATCTTTCCATTACTTTTTAAAACTTGTGCGTACCTAAAAAAATGCTTTTTAGCTGCATCTTTTTCAAAATTTTGCATCAGTTTTTCGTACCAAGATTCTGCTTTTACAAACTCAGCATTATAATAATAAGAATCCGCTAACCTACTAACTACTAGTTGTGATGAATCTCCTTTTTGATATATAGATTCGTACAGCTCTGCTGATTTTTTATATGCGAACTCCTTAAAGTATCTATCTGCTGCATATTTTCGTTGTCCAAAACTAACAACGCTGGTAATTAAAAATACGAATAGTATTGTTTTTTTCATCTGTTATTATGTTTAGAAGAATCTTGGTGATTTCATTGTTTGTTGTTTAAAAATCTCGTAGCGCAACATTAATTCGTAAGTTCCTGAATTATAATTACTATAATTAGATGTCGTTAAATCATATGCAAAACCTATATACATGCCTCTACTTGCCTGAAAACCAAGTAAAGCACTTAATGAATCATCCCATCTCCAGGCTAACCCTGCTGTAAATTTTTCTTTAAATAATAAATTAGCAGAAACATCTATAGATAATGGCGCACCTGTAACTATTTTTGCCAGAGCTGCTGGTTTAAATTTTAAATCTTCATTAATATCAAAGACGTAACCTGCTATTAAAAAAAAGTGTAAACGTTCTTCTGCTACATCTCCCCCATTCACAGTATCATCATAATGATCTGTTCTTAATAAGTTAGGTACCGCTAAACCTACATACCATTTTGGTTTGTAAAAATATACCCCTGCTCCAATAGTAGGTAAGAATTCACTAATATTATTTGATAAATCTGCATCTGGGTTTTGTGATATTCCTTTACTCCAATCAACACTTAGGTGTCTTCCACCTAACTTTAATCCAAAAGCCAAATTTCCATTATCGCTTGTACGAACTGTATAAGATACATTCGCATCTAAGTATATTTCATTTGATGGCCCTATTCTATCATTAGTTAGATTAATCCCTAATCCAACCCCACTATATCCTAAAGGAGTATCATAACTTAATGTTTGAGTATCAGGAGCACCATCTAAACCAACCCATTGAGTTCTTCCTAATGCTGTTATTGTTGTATGCCCTCTAGAACCTACATACGCAGGGTTTACACTCATAGTATTATACATATATTGAGTGTACTGAGGATCTTGTTGTGAGTAAACAACAGTTGATAAACTTAATAACAATAGTATTGTTATTATTATATGAAAATTTATTTTATTCATACTTAAAGTATTTCATTTTACAATTTATATTTATTCTATCTATTTATATACAACCATCCCGATGTAGGTTCTGATCCATTCCCTAAGTCTAAAACATAAAAATAGGTTCCTACTGGCAGTTTACCATCTTCATTTATTGTTACTCTACCGTTAGATATTCCTTTAAAAGAAACATCAGCGTTATTATAACCTGAAGCTTTATAAACTGTGTTACCCCATCTATTGTAAATTTCTAAACTATTATTTGGAAAATTCTCAATACAATCGATTACAAAAATATCATTGTTTCCATCACCATTAGGTGTAAATTCATTAAATATTTTTATACATGATATTTCATCGCCAAAAACAGTATCATCGCCATCTACACTATCTGCAATTCCATCGCCATCGGCATCGGTTCCGCTATCGCCTA
>CAXHZZ010000095.1:0-7162 GCA_964021635.1 uncultured Tenacibaculum sp. | reverse complement strand
GTTTTAATTATATACGTTGTTGGTTGTAGTGTTTGCACGTGTGAAAAAACACAAAGAGAATATTCCGCAAATATTACTACCAACTTTAAAGTATATGGAAAGTAGGTGATAAATATAAAAAACCCTAATGAGTGCGGTGGCACTTCTTGAATGAAACACACGTTTGTAGGGCTCAAACCGCCTATTTTTTATATACATTGTTGTATGACGAAGCGATTAATAATAAATAAAGTTAATAAATATGAACGGAATAAAAGACATACTTAACAAGTACATAACTATAAAAAGGATTGGTAAATTTGGTAAATTTGTAATACTAAATACAAGTATAGATAATTTAGAAAAAGAACTGACTAAGCGAAGTGAACAGTTAGTTTGCGATAAGGATGAATTAGATTGTCCTTATGATTTTACAAGTAGATGCACAATGGGCAGATGTTATTGTAAGCCAAAAGCAAACTAATTGCCTACAACGGAATTGTATAAAAATTGAAGCGGATAAGTATGCAACCCGCATTGATGCGGGTAGGATAAAACAAATATTAACTAAACACCGATAAAGCAATAAACCGCTTTTGTTTTTATACGGTGTTGTGAATTGTAAAAATTATGACTAAAAAAGATATTATTACTAAATACAGAACATACCCAACTTACACACAAATAGCGACAGAGGCTTTTGAAGCTGGACTAAAACTTGGTAGAGAAGAACAAAAAACCGACAAAACTAAGCAAATGGAAAAAGAGCTGAAGGAGTTAAGACGCTACCAAAAAGATATGGAAGCAACCTTGTATGACCCTGAAAAATTAGCTAACTTAATAGGTGGACTTTAAATAATTTTTATTGTTTACAACGTACGAGTGTATGATATGTTGCGTATAAATACGCATTAAGTATCGGATAAGAACAGAATTAATTAAATATAAAATAAACATTAACCAAGCAGTAAATAGCAATAGATTATACATATTGTTACCTGCTTTTAAAATTACGGAAATGACAGACTTAGAAAAATTTATAGACACTTACAAACAATTTGGAATAGATGTGAAAACCTATGAAGATGGTGATAAAATTAGAATAGACTTAAACGGATGGGAAAACTACTCTACTGAAAGCGATAAGTTTGATGGTTATGGTGGGTTTTACTCTGACCTTGAATTTACAAAAGAAGGTAAATTTTTAAGACAAGGTTTTTATGAGTAATTTTTATTGCTGGTAACGTTTAGTGTAAGAACCGTACGAGAATTAAGAACAGAATTTAATAAATAAACACAAAATTATGACAGGTAAATATTTAATAACCACAAATGAATGGTTTATTGCACCAGATGGTAAGAACTATAAAGCAGCGTGGGGAGAAGTTGAAATTGTAGAAGATAGTTTCTTGGGTGTAAAAACTAATCGAATGAGTGCTAATTGGTTTGCTAAGGTAGGGAGCGAAAAAAGTCACCTAATAATAGCTGGATGCCAAATACAATACGCAATAAAAACAGAACAACAACCTAACCAAGAAATGAGCGAGGATTGGCAAGCTGATGCAAACAAGGTAAATATTTACCAACGCCCAAACCCTATTTATATACCTTAAACCCAGTATGGTTTTTACACATTGTTATATACTGGTGGCGTACCGAAAGGATGGCAAAAACAACATAGTACGACTCTGAACACTCCTGTAAAAGGGAACTACGGACACTTGCGCCACTTGTATTATAACGTACTTGTATAAGGTTAGTTGCGTTGAATAAAACATAAACTTAGTAAATAAAACAAATAATTAACAATAGAAGATAGCCTTTTTAAATAAGAGAATAGTAGCAATTAACTTTATACGTTGTTGTGCGCTGTTATTTTAAAAAGCCCGTTATTTTTGATAAAAAATAAAACCCATAAAGATGATAAAATTATATAAAGGTGATTGCCTAATTGAAAGTGATAAAATTAAAAGTGGTAGTGTTGATTTGATATTGACAGATTTACCTTATGGAACAATGGAGGGGCAAAGCGATAGCGGTATTTACCACCAAGGAAAAGAAAAACACGAATGGGATAACATTATACCTACTGATAAAATAATGAAAATAGCAAATAGAATACTACGTAAAAATGGTAAAATGATTTTATTTGCACAAGAGCCATTTACTAACAAATTAATGAATAGTGCAATACCTAATTTACCTTTTAATTATAGAGCAATATGGTTAAAAGATACTTTAGGTAGTTTTATGAGAAGTAAAAAAGCGTTACTCTATAAAACAGAAGATATTTTAATTTATAGCAAAAACAATGAATTTGAAGGATTACACCCGTTAAGACCATATTTTAAAAAAGTATTTGAATTTATAGGTGGAACTAAGAAATACGTAATGGAAGTTGTGGGACAAAGAGCAGACCACGTTTTTAGATTTAAAAGTTCTCAATTTGATTTATGCACTTTAGAAACTTATAAGGACTTAATTAAATATTTTGAAATAAATAAAATGGATGGTTTTAAAAGTTTTGATTATTTAGAGAAAATACATAGTAATTATAAAAGTGAATTTGCAAGCACTTTTAATTTAAAAGAAGGCGATAAATATAAATCTAATATTTTTGAATTTAAAAGAGATAGAGATAATTACCACCCAACCCAAAAACCTGTATTGTTATTAGAGGATTTAATAAAGACTTTTAGCAATGAAAATGATTTAGTAGTGGATTTAACTATGGGTTCTGGAAGTACAGGAGTTGCTTGCCAAAATACGTGGCGTAATTTTATAGGTATTGAAATGAATCAAGAATACTTTGATATATCTTGCGATAGAATTAACACAAGAGTAAGAACATAACAGTGGCGGGCTTTTTACAATAATTGCTCACAACTATTGGTAAACTCCATTCAAAAAATTGAACCACTATGCAAAGCCTTGAACACATTGATAAAATAGAAGAATACATATACAAAAGTATATTAAAAAAAGAGTTAAAAGAAAGTGACTTAGTTCAATTAATTGAACGAATAAACACTTATTTAAACCTTAAAACAATAGCTAATTATTCAAAGGATAATAATATAAGTTATAACGGTGCAAAGAAGCATAGAGAAATAATAAATTTGTTCGGGTGTAAATTAATAGCAGACAATGAATGATATAAACAAAGCAATGTTAATTTGCATTAAAAACGGTTATAAAGTTTATCCAGTTTACTGTAATGATTCTAAAAAAATTAAAATAGAGATAAGCAAGAACGACGAAAAAGAAGTTAGATATCCCAAAGAATTGACTAAAGACGAAATTAACGACGCATTAATAAAAACGTATATTTACAAAGCTAACACCATAAAAAAGGATGGATAAAAAGAAATGTAAAGGAACTCATAAATATACGTACGGTTTAGGATGCGGCGAAATGGTAAATTCAAATACTAGAAAGTTCGGAATAGGTAAAGAATGCGGATGTTTTAAAGAGTTTGTTAAATCGGATCAGTCAAACGATTATATTAAAAAGCAGGTAATACCAAAAGCAAAGCGAAACATACAAGAAGTAGCAAAAGAAAAGAAACGAGAGTTTAAGCAACGTAAAAGAGATTTAAATAAGTCTAGATCCATGAGTTTAGCAGATACTTATTTCAGCAGGTTTATACGCTTAAAGCATAGTAAAAAAGGTTATTGCACTTGTTACACTTGCGGAACTTTAAAAGAAATAAAAAACGTAGATAATGGACACTTTGAAAAACGAGGCAATCAGGCTACCAGATACCACGAAAATAATTGCCGACCGCAATGTAAAACCTGCAACGGAAACACAGCAGGAAACGGCAGACAAAAAGAGTTCCGTAAACAGTTAGTTAACGAGATAGGTGAAACAGAAGTGCTAGAAATTGAAAGACTTGCTAAAACAACTTTTAAAACTAATAGTTTGCACTTTAAAGAGGTTGCGGATAAATACCGAAATTTATTAAATGATATGCAAAATAAACTAGGTGTTAAATATTGGTAAAAGTAAAAAAAAAATAAAATAATTTTTAAAAATATGCTTTATTTACAAAATAAGTTGTATATTTGAACATCGAAAGGAATTAAAAATATTAAAAAACTAATTATGATACGTACAACATCACTTAAACATTATAAAGAATTAAAGTCTAAAGGTATAACTTGTATGTTAGTAACTAAATCAGATTTAAATAAATAATTAAAAACACTAAAAAAATAAGATCATGAAAACAATTAAAACAGAAACAATAGTAAAAGCATTTGTAATTTTATCAATCGTAACAATGGGGGCGTGTATTGTAATAGACGCTTTTAAAAACGGTACTACTTTGTAATTATTCGTTATTCGAATATAGAATATGAAAAGGGTGGTATTGCAGACAAATACACAAATTGAGAATTGGTTTCGATAGCGTTTAAAACTACGCTTTGCAAAGGTTCGATTCCTGCCCCCTTTTTTATATACATTGTTATCTACTGGTTTATGGGTTGCAAATGTTAAAAATAAATAAATAATAATTAAATTAAATATAAATGGAATTACAAGGAAAGGTTATTTTAATAGGAAAAACAGAATCATTTGGTTCTAATGGGTTTAGAAAAAGAGAATTAGTTGTAGAAACTGAGGAGCAGTACAAACAAAAAATTCTAGTTGAATTTGTGCAAGATAAATGTGATATTTTAAATAACTATGCAATAGGACAAGATGTAAAAGTATCTATTAATTTAAGAGGTAGAGAGTGGGTTAATCCTGATGGCGTTGCTAAGTATTTTAACTCTATTCAAGGATGGCGAATAGAGGAGGCGGGAGTTGAAAATATACCAGTAAAAGCGGAAACAGTAACAGCACCAGACGATTTGCCTTCTTAGAAATTACTAATTGAGGGGTTAGTTAGAAGCATACCGCAAACGTTCACTTATGCAATACAACACTATTAAGAAAGCGGTGATAGTGTTATTTTAAAAAACTGAAAACATGATACAAAAAGAAAATAAATACTCAACTAAAGAGCTATTTAAAAAAATAAACGAAGCGAACGAAAGTAAACACATGGAGCTTATATCTTCATCTATATTATTGTCGCAAGTACTTTTACACTATCAGGAGGATCTAAAAAAAATGAATAGTCCGTACTATAAGCACGAGATGAAAAAGTACAGTAAACTATTGCAAAAAGAACTATTAAAAGCGGAAGAAAAGGAGTTCGACAAGGTTTTTGATTCAGATAGCGAGGTAACGCACCGAGTACTTAGTAACTTAATGGAGGGTATTAACTTCATATCAAAAAACGGATTTTCAAATATGATGTTCCTTATTAAGTGCGAAATGGTTTTTAAACAAGATTCTAACAGGATAGAGAAGTTTGTTGATAAATTATTAAAAGAGTATAATATTGCTAAAAAGTAACTATAACTATGATATGCATACAATCGGCATACGTGCCAAAAACACGAAAAACTAAATACCAATCACAATGGCAAGCGTATTTGGAAGCAAAGATTAAAGAGAGTAAAGGGTATAATAAGCACGATAAAAATAAATAAAATGAGCAGATACAAAGCATTAAACAAAAGAGTAGTAAAGTTTGCAGAGGATAAGGGAATATTAGAAAAGGCAACGCCATTAGCGCAATTAGACAAAACTATTGAAGAAGTTTTAGAGTTAAGAGAAGCTTTAATTGCGCAAAATAACAACTTAGAATATTATACCAATAGCAAAGGTATAAAAGTTAATACGAGAGAGCAAATAATTGACGGTATTGGAGATATTGACGTAACAATTAAGATACAAGCAGCTATGCAGAATTTAAAGCCTTTAGACTGCTTAGATTACGTTTTAAACATTATCGAAAAAAGAACAGGTAAAATGTTAAACGGACAATTTGTGAAAGATTAACTTATGAAGAAATATATAGAAGAAAGAATAAAGCATCTTAGAAACGAAATTGATATAATAAGCGTTGCAAACTACAATAACAACTTGAAAACAACAAAATTTGAACGTAATAGAGTCTTCGAGTTAAGATGCAAAATAAATATATTAACAGAGATTTTATATGAATTAAAGAATATACGTAAAAGCGTATAAAAAGCGTTAAAACCGTAAAACTGTATTTAAAAACATATAAAACATTAACACAAAGCGTTATAAAACTTAATTGATTTTATATAGTTTTTTTTGTATATTTGTAAATAAATCATTAAACAAATGAAATACATTAAGAGAATTATATTATTAATTGCCGTGGTGTTCGCAACAACATTGCAAGCGCAAACAAAAACTTTTAATTCACAAGTAAGAGTTAAACAAGTACCGTTATCTTCTTCTTTAGATAGTTTGGTTACTATTAACTCAGATGGGTTATTAACTTATTTACCTAAGTCCGAATTAGATAATAGCAACGAATTTGTTACTCTAAACACAGACCAAAATATAACGTCAGAAAAAACATGGATACTTCAAGACAATAGTGCTATAACTATATTTAATCAAGGAGTTGATGAGGGTATGCGTATAGATTCTCAAAATTCAGGAAACGCTTTAGAATTAATAAATAAAGAGGGCAACGCGTTAAATATAATTAATGTGGGTTCGGGCGATAGTTTTTTGCTTAAAAACGCAACACAGGGTAGTGGTAGGTCTATTGTTATTCAATCGCAAATACCTAATACACTGTATGAAGATCGTTTTATTGTAGATAATCTAGGGAACACCACTACGCAAAAATTAACAATTCAAGATGCTTTAGAAGATAATACAGCTAATAAAATAGCAGTTATAGATATTAATGATGAAGTTAAGTATGTTGATAAAGATTCATTTATTAGCAAAAGCGGTAACGCAATACTAGACGGAGATTTAACCGTAGATAACATAATAGGTAACGGCTCACAGTTAACTAATGTAGCTAAAATAAATCAATCAAATACTTTTACAGAACCTCAATTAATACAAAAAGCTACAGCGACCATACTTACAGTTAAAAGGCTAGGTGTTGACATCAATGTATGTGTGAGATTTCAAGGAGCAGAAGAATTTGAAATGTTTCTAGGTTTAGGAGGTGATGGGGAGTTTAAAGTTGGTGATAGCCCTGATTTAGCAGGAGAAGGTAATTTAATATACCATAGCGGAAACTCATCACCTGTAAAAACAATAAAAACAGCAGCACTTGATAAGTCT
>CAXHZZ010000094.1:0-7198 GCA_964021635.1 uncultured Tenacibaculum sp. | reverse complement strand
TAAATATATTCAAATAAAATATAACTATTATAAAAAGTCCGACTGTGAAGTCGGACTTTTTATTTTTAAGAGCATCAACTACTACGAAACCAAACATTATGAAAAAACTATATTTTAATTATATCGAGACGTTTAAAGGGCTCTCTACCGAAGTTTGGTGGCTTGCTTTAATTACGCTAATAAATAGAGCAG
The DNA here is from genome assembly GCA_964021635.1 of uncultured Tenacibaculum sp. GTDB lineage: Bacteria > Bacteroidota > Bacteroidia > Flavobacteriales > Flavobacteriaceae > Polaribacter. Next base: position 7,006 of record CAXHZZ010000094.1, on the reverse strand, counting down.
GTACGATGGTAATTCCGTTTTTATCACTGTATTTAACCAAAGATTTAGACTTCACACTAAAAGATGTAGCTTGGATTATGAGTTGTTTTGGTTTAGGTTCTGTATTAGGATCTTGGCTAGGAGGAAAACTAACTGATAAAATAGGCTCGTATAAAGTGATGAAAGTAAGTTTGTTTTTAACAGGATTACTTTTTTTAGCTTTACAGTTTATAACAACTTTTTATGGGTTTTGTATTGGTATATTTTTAGTAATGTTGGTAGCCGATACTTTTAGACCCGCAATGTTTGTTGCTTTAAGTGCTTATAGCAAACCAGAAAATAAAACACGTTCGGTAACTTTAATCCGTTTGGCAATTAACTTAGGTTTTTCTGCAGGGCCGGCAGTTGGCGGAATTATAATTACTACATTAAGTTATGATGGATTGTTTTGGGTAGATGGTATAACATGTATTCTAGCAACTTTATTACTTGTAAGAGTATTAAATCCTAAAAAGGCAAAAGTTTTAGATGAGATAAAAGTTGATAATCCGGTTTCGGTATTTTCAGATAAAGCATTTTGGGTGTTTTTTGTAGCCATGTTTATCTTCGGATTTGTGTTTTTACAATACTTCTCAACAATGCCATTGTATTACGAAAACGTTCATAGTTTATCTGAGTTTGATATTGGTTTATTAATGGGAATGAATGGTTTTTTAATTTTCTTATTAGAGATGCCATTAATAAAATGGTTAGAAGAAAGTAAATATTCAAAAGAACACTTAATGTTTGTAGGTTTATTATTAACAGCAATTAGTTTTTTAGTGTTAAATCTAACAGGCTGGACCGGTATTTTAATAATAGGAATGTTATTTATGACGATTGGAGAAATGATTGCTTTTCCGTTTTCGAATGCTTTTGTAATGGAGCGTGCAAAAAAAGGAAATCAAGGAGAATATATGGCATATTATAGTATTGCTTTTTCGTTGGCGCATATTTTTGGACACAATTCAGGAATGCAATTAGTAGCTGGTTTAGGATTTGATAAAACATGGTGGATTATTACTTTTATGTCGGTAATAGGATTGTTTTTCTTGTTGATGTTAAGCAGCGTTGTTAAAAAAGAAAAGTTAGAAGGATGAATTTAAATCAAGTTACAATTCCGTCATTAAATGTTGAGCGTTCAACAAAGTTCTATAAAAAGTTAGGCTTGCTTCTTATTGTAGATGCAATGCCTAATTATGTTCGTTTTCAGGTTCCCGATGGTGATGCTACATTTTCTATTCACAAAGTAGATGATTTACCAAAAGGGAATGGAGTTAATGTGTATTTTGAAGATGATAACTTAGATATTTTAGTTAAGAAGCTTCAAGAAAAAGAAATTGTTTTTTTACAATTACCTAACGATAAAACATGGTTATGGAGAGAGGCTCATTTGTTAGATCCAGATGGAAATAAGATTATCTTGTTTAAAGCTGGTGATTATAGGAAAAATCCGCCTTGGCGAATTAATTAGCCCAAAAGAAATATTTATATTTGAATTTTAAATTCTGAAGTAAAAATGAATATACAAGACGCTCAAAAAGAAGTTGATAATTGGATTAAAAATCATGGAGTTCGTTATTTTAATGAATTAACAAACATGGCACAATTAACAGAAGAAGTAGGAGAGGTAGCAAGAATTATTGCACGTCGTTACGGAGAACAAAGTGAAAAAGAGAGTGATAAAAATAAAGATTTAGGAGAGGAGTTAGCAGATGTGATGTTTGTGGTTTTGTGTTTGGCAAATCAAACAGGCATAAACCTTCAAGAAGCTTTTGATAAAAAATTAGATATAAAAACAAAACGCGATCACGATCGTCATCATAATAACGAAAAATTAAAATAGATGAGTCTTATTAAAAATATACAAAAAGGATCTTTTTGGATCAACGTACTTAAAGTAGGTGTTCCTTTTTTAGTGATTGTCGCATTATTTTCATTATTAGTAAATAGTGGAGGTGCTTTATTTTCTGCGGATTTTGAAACTGTACATACTATTAATTTTTCAGAAGGAAAATGGAAACGCTTTTGGCTTACCAAAGTAACTGTTAGTATTTTTTATGCCATATATGTGGTAAATAAAAGAACAAAATAGATAATGAGTTTTGAAAAACTAGAAGATAAATTAAATAAAAACATTAACGAAGAAACAGAGTTTGTAAATAAAATATCATTGTTAAAATATATTTTAGTGTACGTTCCAGTATTGTTTTTAATGTTTGCTGTCACCAATTTTATTGCAAGTTTATTATTTGAAGGAGTAGTTTTCGATTGGAGGAGAATTTTAATTCAAGCCATATTTTTTTCAATTTTCTTTAGAGTTTTTCATGCCGTAAGAAAAGGGTGGAATAATGCTTGGAAAAACAAATAGCATGAATGTTTAATTCAATATCAAAAGTCATTTTTAATCGATATAAAATAAGGAAGTCTACATAAATGAACTTACAATTAGCAACAAAAAAAGCCACTAAAATTAATGCCGAAGTAACTATTTCAGGTTCAAAAAGTGAATCTAACAGGTTATTAATTTTACAGCAATTATATACGAATATTAAAATTCAGAATTTATCAGATTCTGATGATACACATCATTTACAAGAAGCGCTATCGTCAGAAAATGAAATTGCAGATATTGGTCACGCAGGTACTGCAATGCGTTTTTTAACAGCTTTTTTTGCAAGTAAAAAAGGTGCTGTGAAAATTTTGCAAGGATCCGACAGAATGCATAATCGACCAATTAAAATTTTGGTAGATGCGCTGCGCGATTTAGGAGCTGATATTAAATATTTAGAGAAAGATGGCTATCCGCCAATAAAAATTACAGGAAAAGAATTATTGATAACTAAAGTAGCTATTAATGGTAATGTAAGTAGTCAGTATATTTCGGCTTTAATGTTAATTGCACCGAGTTTAAAAAACGGGTTAGAAATTGAATTGAAAGGGAATATTACTTCTGTTCCGTATGTAAAAATGACATTAACCTTGTTGCATCAAATAGGTATTTCTGCAAGTTTTGATGGAAATATAATTGCTATTAGAAATCAATCTGAAGTTTCTACTCAAGATATCGTAGTTGAATCAGATTGGAGTTCGGCCTCTTATTTTTATTCGCTAATAGCGCTGAGTGAAATAGGATCGTCTGTGAAATTATCAGCCTATAAAAAAGATAGCTTACAAGGAGATAATTGCTTATCGAGAATTTATAATCATTTTGGAGTTGCAACAACATTTCAAGAAAATACCATTGTTTTAACGAAAGAAAGGTTACATAATACCGCTACTTTAACGGAGGATTTAAAAAATGCACCAGATATTGCTCAGACAATAGTAGTAACTTGTTTTGGATTGGGAATTGCTTGTGATTTATCAGGCTTGCACACCTTAAAAATAAAAGAAACCGATCGGTTAGAAGCTTTAAAAGAAGAGTTAACAAAGTTAGGTGGAGCTATTTCTGTAACAAACGAGCGCTTGCATTTAAAAGCATCCGAAGAAATTAAAAAAAATATTGAGATTGCTACTTATAACGATCATAGAATGGCAATGGCTTTTGCACCGTTAGCATTAAAGACACCAATTGTTATTTTAAATGCCGAAGTGGTAACGAAATCGTATCGTAATTTTTGGAAAGACATGCAACAAGTAGGAATAGAAACGATTAAAGCAAAATAAAAGGCGAATCACTTGACAAGGCCTATGTCCAAATCGTATATTTGCATATACGAAAAAAAGATTTATGAAGTTATCGAATTTTAGTTTTGAATTACCAGATGAATTATTAGCAGAATATCCATCAGAGCATAGAGATGAAGCACGTTTAATGGTGTTGCACAGAGATACTCAAAAAATTGAACATAAATTATTTAAAGATTTAATCAATTATTTTGATGAAGGAGATGTAATGATGCTAAACAACACAAAGGTTTTTCCTGCTCGTATGTATGGGAATAAAGAAAAAACGGGAGCTCGTATTGAAGTGTTTTTATTACGTGAATTAAATGCTGAAAATCGTTTGTGGGATGTATTAGTAGATCCGGCAAGAAAGATTAGAATCGGAAATAAGTTGTTTTTTGGTGATGACGAAAGTTTAGTAGCAGAGGTTATTGATAATACAACATCTCGTGGTAGAACGTTACGTTTCTTATACGACGGACCTTACGAAGAGTTTAGAGAGAAACTAGTAAAGTTAGGTGAAACTCCATTACCTAAATATATAAAGCGTGAAGTAGAGGCTACAGATGAAGACCGTTACCAAACTATTTATGCAAAACATGAAGGAGCTGTAGCAGCGCCAGCAGCAGGTTTACATTTTTCTAAACACTTAATGAAGCGTTTAGAAATTAAAGGAGTAGATTTTGCTGAAACTACGTTACATGTAGGTTTAGGAACTTTTAATCCGGTTGAGGTTGAAGATTTATCGAAACATAAAATGGATTCTGAAAAGATTAATGTAACGCAGGCCACTGCCGATATGGTTAACAATGCTTTAGATAAAAAGAAAAGAGTTTGTGCAGTTGGTACAACCGTAATGAGAGCAACAGAATCTGCAATTACCTCTAAACGTAAGTTAAAGGAATTTGATGGTTGGACAAATAAATTTATTTTTCCTCCATTTGATTTTAGTGTAGCAAACTGTATGATTACAAACTTTCATACACCAAAATCAACTTTAATGATGACTGTTTCTGCTTTTGCAGGACACGATTTTATGATGGAAGCATATCAAGAAGCAATTAAAGAAAAATATAAATTTCACTCGTACGGAGATGCGATGTTGATTTTATAATATTATAGAATTAAACGAATTATAAAACCTCACAAGATTACTTGTGAGGTTTTATGTATTTTTGCACCCAATGGAAGTTAAGAAAAAAGACATACGCGCATTATCAAAAGAACAATTACGTGATTTTTTTGTAGCAAACGGAGATAAGGCATTTCGTGGAAATCAGATATATGAATGGTTATGGAGCAAATCGGCACATTCGTTTGATGATATGACCAATTTATCGAAAGATACTCGTAAAATGCTAGATGAAAATTTTGTTATCAACCATATTCAGGTTGATAATATGCAACGTAGTAAAGACGGAACTGTAAAAAATGCGGTTCGTTTACACGATGGTTTAGTGGTAGAGTCGGTTTTAATACCAACAAAAACACGAACAACTGCTTGTGTTTCTAGCCAAGTTGGTTGTAGTTTAGATTGTCGTTTCTGCGCAACATCGCGTTTAAAAAGAATGCGAAACTTAAATCCAGATGAGATTTATGATCAAGTAGCAGCAATCAATAAAGAAAGTTTACTGTATTATGATAGAAAGCTTTCTAATATTGTTTTTATGGGAATGGGAGAACCTTTGATGAATTACAACAATGTAATTAAATCAATCGATAAAATTACTTCACCAGAAGGTTTAGGGATGTCTCCTAAACGTATTACGGTTTCTACATCAGGCGTACCTAAAATAATTAAGAAAATGGCCGATGATGAGGTGAAGTTTAACTTAGCAGTTTCATTACATTCGGCTATTGATGAGGTTCGTACGTCTATCATGCCATTTAATGCCACTTTTCCTTTAAAAGATTTAAAAGAGGCGTTAGAATATTGGTACGAGAAGACTGAGAGAATGATTACTTACGAGTATGTAGTTTGGGGTGGAATTAACGATAAAAGAGAAGATATAAAGGCACTAATTGATTTTTGTAAATACGTTCCTTGTAAGGTTAATTTAATAGAATATAACCCTATTGATGATGGCGAGTTTCAACAGGCGAGTCCAGAAGCAATTAACAATTATATATCTAATTTAGAAATGCATGATATTACGGTAAACGTTCGTCGCTCTCGCGGAAAAGATATCGATGCAGCTTGCGGGCAATTGGCAAATAAATCGTAATGAATTTATCAAAAACTCTTTTTGGACAAACTTTTAAAACATTAGGTTTACTAGTTTTTTTTATTGCTGTTGGATTGTATTTTGATAGTAAGTATTTTGTAGCTTATACTGAGTATGCTCAGTGGGTTTCAACAGCTATAATGTGTATCGTTTTACTTTACTTATATTTTACAGCTACAGCAAGAGTTAAAGAACAAATAATTTATGCAGTACTAATCGCAATTATAGGAGAATATCTCTTTTCAATAGTATTGGGGATGTATACTTACAGACTAGAAAATGTACCGCATTATGTGCCGCCAGGACATGCGGTTGTTTTTTTAGGAGTTTATTATTTCAGCAGGAAATCGAAAGTTAAAAAATATAGAGAAAATATAGAGAAAGTACTTTCTGTAATAATATTAATTTTTGCCACTTACTTTTTAATAACTAAAAACGATGTGTTTGGCTTTAGTTTAACATTGTTGGTTTTTTATTTTTTAAGAAAATACCCAAATGAGCGATTATTTTATTTAGCAATGTATTTTGTAGTTGCATGTTTAGAACTTATAGGAACTACTTACCAATGTTGGTGGTGGCCAGCAACAGCATTTGATACTTTTAGTTTTTTACCAAGTGCCAATCCGCCAGCTGGAATTAGTTTTTTTTACTTCGGATTAGATAGAGGAACCATGTCTTTTTATAAAAGAAGACATAAATTAGCTTGGGCTAGATTAAAAAGAATTAGAGCTATTGAACACTAAAAAAACTTTTTTTTGATAAACAATGAAGCCAGTAGAACAAATTAAACTTCCTATTAAAAATGAGATGGAACTCTTTGAAACTAAGTTCAAAGATTCGATGTTATCAAAAGTTCCCTTATTAAATAGAATCACTTATTATATCGTTCGTAGAAAAGGAAAACAAATGCGACCGATGTTTGTTTTTTTAGTTGCCAAAATGGTTTCTGATGGTGGTTTTGATGAACGCACCTACCGAGGAGCATCTGTAGTAGAATTAATACATACTGCAACTTTGGTGCATGATGATGTGGTAGATGATAGCAATCGTCGCCGTGGTTTTTTTTCTATAAATGCACTGTGGAAAAATAAAAT
>CAXHZZ010000093.1:0-7258 GCA_964021635.1 uncultured Tenacibaculum sp. | reverse complement strand
TTCAGATAAAACGGGATTCAAAATGAAAACAGTTTCGTAATGATTCATAATTAAATTGTTTAAAATTTATTTTAAGTTTGCAAATATACTGTTTTTCATCGGGTAAACAATTTATTACTACTAAAAAAATATATGTTTTTTTATGTATTATTGTAATTAAACTATTTGTATGCAAATTCCTGAGATTCCTAACTTAATTCATTATGCTATACCTTTCTTCGTACTAACCATTATTATTGAAGTAGTTATTACAGTTAAAGTCAAATTAGAAGGCTACGAATTTAAAGACGCCGCTACTTCAATTACAATGGGTTTAGGTAATGTAGCTATTGGTTTATTTACCAAAGGCGTTGTATTTGCTGTTTTTACATTATTATACAATTACAGAATATTTACAATACCATTTATATGGTGGTCGTGGATTATCTTATTATTTGCTGAAGATTTTGTGTATTATTGGAATCACAGAATTGCTCATGAAAGCAGATTGTTTTGGGCAAGCCATGTAGTGCATCACTCTTCAACAAAATACAATTTAAGTACTGCTTTACGACAAACTTGGTCTGGTAGTTTTTATACTTTTATTTTTTGGGCACCATTGGCACTTATTGGTTTTCATCCGTTGATGATTTTAACCCAAATGAGTATCAGTTTATTATATCAATACTGGATACATACCGAGCTTATTAAAAAATTACCTAAATGGTTTGAAGCTATTTTTAATACGCCTAGTCATCACAGAGTACATCACGCTACGAATCCACAGTATTTAGACAGAAATCATGCTGGAATTTTTATTATTTGGGATAGACTCTTTGGCACTTTTGAACCTGAAGTTGAAAAACCTATATATGGATTAGTAAAAAACATAAACACTCATAACCCAATTAAAATAGCATATATGGAATGGTATAACCTATTAAAAGATGTTTTTACTAGCAAAACTTCTTTAGGTAAAAGAATTTTATATTTTTTAAAACCTCCTGGATGGAAACACGACGGATCAGGAAAACTTTCTTGTGATTTACGCCAAGAATGGAAAGAAAATAAAAAAGGAGAAGTTTAAAACTTCTCCTTTTTTATTAATTAATATCAAATCGCAATCCTAATGAAAGGTTTCTTGTTTCTGTATTTTTAAACAACGGATTCAAATCATATTTTGCATATAATCCACAACTTTTATAAGCAAAATAAGCACTTAATCCGTAATTAATGGTATTTGTATTAAAGCTGGCTTTTTGAAGTTCTTCTACATTTACTCCTTCTGCGTTTTTGTATTCTAAATACTGTCGTGTTCCTATTTTAAAACCAAAGAAACCTCCTAAACCGAAACGAATAGCTTTGTGTGTTCTGTCCACAACTTTATTGTCCTCATATTTTTTATTTTTTGACAAATCAAATTCTAAGTGCATTGGAAAAGTCATTTGTACATGACGCAACCTACTTTCGCTTAATTTATTTGGATGTTCAATTAAAGCCGTTTCGTTTCCGTTTACAATATGATACTTGTTGTTTTCTGCTCTTAAATTATTCCAAAGAAAAGATAGTCCGTATTTAAAGTATGTTTTTGATGGCTGCTTAGAAAGACGCGTTTTCCAGGTAAAACCAACTTCATAAAAATGCGATTGCCAAAATTTATAATCAGAATCGTTTAATGAATTAAATTCGTTATTTGTTAAAACATTATTTACACCCAACGCAAAAACAAATTGAGTTGTTGTTCGCTTACTTTTTCTGTACTTTCTTTTCTTTTTATCTTTTTCAGATAAACTTAACTTAAAAGTTGCCCCTCCTATTTTAAAGGTGTTTTTCTCATCAACATCATCATTACTAATAACTTTCCCTTCAGTTTTATCCTGTACTAATTGTTGCAACATTTGTTCTTGAAAACTTACACGTTTTTCTATTTGTGAAGCATGATACACTGCAGCCTCCTTTTTTAAAGAAGTAGCTTCAGCATTTGTAAGCTCATTTTCTGTTAATTTAAAATTAATTTCTTTTATTTTAACCTTCAAAGAGTCTTTTTGCTCTTTTGTTATTTTATCTATTTTTCTAGATATTTTTTGCACTTCATTTTCAAATGTTTTTACTTGAGATTGGGCAATAGTTGTTACTAACAACACTAAAAGTAGTATTCTTTTCATAGTTTTAAGTTTTAAATTAAACGGTAAAATTGGGTAATATTAATTATCGATAATTGGTAAGCGCTTATTTATTTCTATCTGCAATTGCAACAATTACATCTGACATTTTTGACTTGAATTTCTGCATAAAATTTTGCTTAAAATCAGCTTCTTCAATGTCGTACTCTACTTCTGCTAAAATTGTTTCTGGATTTATTTTTAAGTTAGATTTTGTCAATTCTTTTTGAATCGTATCCAACATATCTTTTCTTTTTATTTTATAGGTAGCGTAATATTCTTTTACTTCTTGTTGTGAGTGCGTTACAGCAAACAATAAATCATCACTATTAACTTTTATTCTTGATTTTGCAACTTTAGCTTTTTGAACACCAACAACTAATATAGTTTCTCTGTTTTCTTCTGCTATAAAGTCGGTTTCTTTATCAATATGGTTATTAATTATAACTGCTATTCCCTTTTCTGCAATCTTTTTATGTTTTTTTATTATTGATTTTTCAGCTATTTCTAATGAAATTTCGTCATCCAAAACTATTTTTTCTTTGTTAACAATAGCTTCTTCAATTGGCAATATCTCATGTAAATTAATATCCTTTATTTTTAGCGTATCTATAGAAGCGTTAACTATTGTATTTTCGATATTCACAATATTATCATTGCTTTTATAAAAAAAACCAATACCAATTAACACAGCAACACTAGCAGCGTAGCTTAAATAAAAAAATCGTTTTCTTTTTTTCTTTTGTTGCTCTTTGTCTAACTGAATACTCAAACGTTCCCATGCTGATGTTGATGGATTTATTTCTCGATCCTTTAACTTATCAGCAAAATGTGTATCTATATTATTTCTCTGCATTTTTAATCTGATTTGTTTTTATATAACTTTCTTGCAACCATTTTCTCGCTTTAAACAATTGCGATTTAGAGGTTCCTTCTGTAATATTTAACTTTTTTGATATTTCAGAATGTTTGTATCCTTCGATAGCATATAAATTAAAAACTAGTTTATATCCTTCTGGCAATTTGTCTATTAATTTTTGAATATCATCTACCGAAGTATTCTCTAAACTCTCGGTAGCCACATCATTAAAAACAAATTCTTCATCTGTTAATTGAATAGGATTTTTTTTACTCAAATACGTAAGACAAGTGTTTACTATAATTTTACGAATCCAACCTTCAAAACTTCCTTCATTTTTAAATGTATGTAGTTTTGTAAATACTTTTAAAAACCCAGATAGCATTAAATCTTCTGCGTGATGTATATCCTTTACATATTGCCTACAAACACCTAACATTTTAGGTGAATACTGTTCAAATAGCAACTGTTGAGCTTCTCTATTTTGCTTACTTGCTTTTTTTATTAATACAGCCTCTTTTTTATGTAACTGGATAATTTTCAATTCAAATAGTTTATTTACTTGCCTACAAATATAAAGACTAGACAATTGTAAAAAAGGTTGCCTGAAGACAAAAAAATCTCCGACTTTATAAAAAAAGTCGGAGATTCAAATATCATATTGAATGATACTTCAGGGGGGATTTATATATTTTAAAGCCTTATTACCTCTGAATTATACTACAAATATATCTTTTAAAAATTGTACTCTTTAAAGGAAAAACACTCTATATAATATAGTGTTTTCGCTTTTTATTATTTTTATGTAAGAATACTTAAACTAAAAGATTTTAAAACCAAAATAATAACATTAAATATGACAAAAAATTAATCATAAACATTTCTGATGAAAACTTGCTCAGTAAAATACTTTACACTATTTTTATTTTGAAACATATCTAACAAAAGAGCTTTAAGCGTATGAGTTATAATGCAACGATAGAAGAAGAAAATAAAGAAATAGCCCACAGATATAAAGACTTATTAAAAGGAACCTACCAAACATTATCCGAAGAGGATAAAAAATTAATACGTAAAGCTTTTGAAGTTGCTGTAGAAGCACATTCAGAACAGCGCAGAAAAACCGGTGAACCTTATATTTTTCACCCTATAGCTGTTGCTAAAATAGTAGCTTATGAGATTGGTTTAGGAGCTACTTCTATAGCTGCTGCCCTACTTCATGATGTTGTTGAAGACACTTACTATACAATTGATGATATGGAACGCTTATTTGGCGAAAATATAGCGCGTATAGTTAGTGGACTCACAAAAATATCAAGCTTAAAAAAAGAACAAGATTACTCTATACAAGCAGAGAACTTTAGAAAAATGCTTTTAACTTTACATGATGATGTTAGAGTTATTTTAATAAAAATTGCCGATCGTTTGCACAACATGCAAACCATGGATGCAATGCCAGCGCATAAACAAGTAAAAATAGCTTCTGAAACCTTATATATATATGCACCTTTAGCACACCGCTTAGGCTTATATAATATTAAAACAGAACTTGAAGACTTAGGCTTAAAATATACAGAACCTGAAGTTTATAAAGATATTTTAATTAAAATTAAAGACAGTAAAGAGGAACAACAAAAATATATTGACACTTTTACTGGCATACTAAACGATGCTTTAGATAAAGAAGGTTTTAAATACGAAATAAAAGGACGATTTAAATCAATTTTTTCTATCAGACGAAAAATGCGAAAACAAAACGTAAGCTTTGATGAAGTATATGATAAGTTTGCTATTCGTATTATTTATGAACCAACTTCTGACGATGAAAAGTTTGATGCTTGGAAGATATACTCTATCGTAACCGACTTTTTTAAACCAAATCCTGCTCGTTTACGTGATTGGATTTCTCAACCTAAATCAACCGGTTATGAAGCGTTACATATTACAGTTATTGGACCGCAAGCAAGATGGGTAGAAGTACAAGTACGCTCTGAAAGAATGGATGAAATAGCAGAAAAAGGTTATGCTGCTCATTTTAAATATAAACAAGGAGAAGTACAAGAAAACGGACTTGAAGGTTGGTTGAACAAATTAAAAGAAACTTTAGAAAATCACAGTGCAGATGCAGTTGACTTTGTAGAAGATTTTAAACTTAATTTATACGCTAAAGAAATATATGTTTTTACACCAAAAGGTGATTTAAAATCGTTACCAAAAGGTGCTTCTGCATTAGATTTTGCTTTTTCTGTACATACAGATGTTGGCTTAAAATGTCGTGGTGCAAAAGTAAACGGAAAATTAGTTCCTTTAAGTTACACCCTAAAAAGTGGGGATCAGGTAGAAGTCCTTACCGCTAGTAATAACAAACCCAATGTACGATGGTTAGATTTTGTTTTAACTGCTAGAGCTCGTACCAAAATTAAATCTGCCTTAAATGCAGAAGAAAAAATAATCGCAGAAGAAGGTAAAGCAATATTATTAAGAAAATTACGTCATTTAAAAATAGGCTCAGGAGAAAAAATAATCAACGAGCTTGCTAGTTATTTTGGCTTAAAAACTAGTTTCGATTTATTTTTTAGAATCGGTAACGGCGCTATTGATAATGCACAATTAAAAGAGTTTGTTTCTCAGAGAAGCGGACTAATTATGGGCTTTATTAAAAATACTTTTCGTAGGAGCCCTTCAAAAGGAATTTCAGAAAAAGAAGAAGTTACTCATAAATATGATGCTTTAGTTTTTGGTAAAGACGAACAAACATTAGATTATACGTTAGCTAAATGTTGCTCACCAATACCTGGCGATAAAGTTTTTGGCTTTGTTACCATTAATGAAGGTATAAAAGTGCATAAAAATAATTGCCCAAATGCAATATCTTTACAATCTAATTATGCCTACAGAATTATGCCTGCAAAATGGATTGATTCTACCAAGCAAGAGTTTACAGCAGTTATACTTTTGTCAGGAATAGATAATAAAGGTATTGTAAACAACATAACCCGTCTTATTTCTAATAATATGGATGTTTTTATTCATAGCATTAATATCTCTGGAGACCATGGTATATTTGAAGGTAAGCTCTCTTTAAGTGTTAAAAACAGAGCGCAGTTAAATAAACTAATAGACAGCATGAAAAAATTAGAAGGTGTACAAAAAGTAGAACGTGTTAATACAATGTAAATATCATTTTAATATCCTTGTTTTTTTATCAATAAATAACTGTAAATTTGTTCGTCCGTAAATTTTTAAATAATAATGAGTAATTCAGCCGAAAATCAAGAAATTGTAAAAAAAGTTTTCACTACTTTTTTAGAAGAAAACAAGCACCGTAAAACACCAGAACGCTTTGCTATTTTACAAGAAATATACAGTGCGGATGAACATTTTGATATAGAATCTTTATATATTAAAATGAAAAATAAAAACTATCGAGTTAGTAGAGCAACACTCTACAATACGATGGATTTACTTTTAGATTGTGGATTGGTTCGTAAACATCAATTTGATGGGCAATCAATGGCACGTTACGAAAAAAGTTACTTTGATAAGAATCATGATCATGTGATATTGACAGATTCTGGCGAAGTAAAAGAATTTTGCGATCCAAGAATTCAAATTATTAAAAAAACGATTGAAGATGTTTTTGATATTGATATTCACAACCACTCTCTTTATTTCTACGGAACAAAACGAAACACAAAATAACAACAACAAACACACTTAACAACACACTAAATGGCAGTAGATTTATTACTCGGATTACAATGGGGAGACGAGGGAAAAGGTAAAATCGTAGATGTATTAACAGGTAATTACGATATTATTGCACGATTTCAAGGAGGACCAAATGCTGGTCACACCTTAATTTTTGATGGTAACAAACATGTTTTACACACAATTCCTTCTGGAATTTTTCATAAAACCGCTTTAAATGTAGTTGGTAATGGGGTGGTAATTGATCCTGTTATCTTTAAAAAAGAATTAGAAAATTTAGACGTTCATAAAATTGATTATACTTCTAAATTATTAATTTCTCGTAAAGCACATTTAATTTTACCAACGCACCGTTTATTAGACGCTGCTTCTGAAACATCTAAAGGTAAAGCTAAAATCGGATCTACTTTAAAAGGAATTGGCCCAACTTATATGGACAAAACCGGTAGAAACGGAATGCGAGTTGGAGATTTAGAATTAGATAATTGGAAAGATAAATACCGTGCATTAACCAAAAAGCATTTAAGTATGCTTGCTTATTTTGATG
>CAXHZZ010000092.1:0-7362 GCA_964021635.1 uncultured Tenacibaculum sp. | reverse complement strand
TTTTCAACGAATTCTAATTTATCTACTACGAATTCTAATTAGCTTAAAATTACACTTTACTTCCTTCCTACTTTTGATCATATAAAACAACAATTATGTGGTCAAACAACAATTACTCATCAGTATTAAAAATGTATTTAAGCAAATATAACAGCTTAAAATTACAGATAAACAACAATGGATTAATAGCTTCTGTTGAAAAACAAAAAAATGGGCTATGGATTAGTGACAGGAACTTGCCAAACATTTTAAATAAATTATCTACAAATTTTAATTTAGAGAAAAACGTAACAATCATATTACAACAATAATAAAATAATAACCTTAAAAATAAAACCTATGAAACAACACATTTTAAAAGTAGGAATAGTAATGGGATTACTACTACTAATCGGAACATTTACAAGCTGTGATGAAACAAAAAAAAGTAACACACAAGAGCTGGGGAATATTGCTAAAAAAGAAGAGGCTGTAAACAAGATAAATTTAAACTCAAGAGAACCAATTGTATTTATTGCTGGTTATGATAAAAGCGACAGTAAGTTTTATGATAGCGCTAGAGTTTATTTTAAAGACAAAAAATACCGTGTTATAAATGAGGAATATTCATTAGAAGAAATTATTACGTGGATGAATAAAAATGCTACTGAAAATCCGTACGGCGATATTCATATTGTTAACTATAGCAATCCTTTTAAAGGTATGCATCTTGAAACGGTTGTAAACGGTGAAAAAATTACAACAGAATCTTTACAAAAAAGCATTTCTAATGGGAATTTACCTACTCTAAAAAAAGGAATTAACATAAATACTAAAATTGTATTTCATTCAAACGGTTTAGGTAAAAACGAAGCACTTTTAAATAGTTTAAAACAAGCTTTTTCTACGGATGAAGTTCCGCAAGTTGTAGCTTCACCTTACTTCAATATATTCGGAGGCGAGTTTACGAATCATTATTTAGCAGCACCATATTACGTATTTTATCCGACAGCAAATTCGCCAGGAAAAGTAGATTTATCAAAAGAAATTGCTAAAAAATATCCGAAGGAAAGAGAAATAGATTGGTTTGCTGCTTTAACAAACGAAAGAGAGCGTTACATAGGCGAGCCATATACAAAACAGTTTAGTGTGCCTGTAAGTTTAGAAGTTGATTATTTACATTCAGATGAAGAAATTCCAACTTTTGTAATGCAAGAAGAAATTATGGATTTTATTGCTAATGATGAAGATTTAATGAAAAACATGGACAAGTTAAATATTCCTGTTGAAAAATTTAGATGGACCTATAAAATAAAAGATAGTAAATTACTTATTAAAGGAAAAACATCTGTGCTATGTGTATTAAAGCCACTTACAAAACCTTTTGGCGACTTAGAACACATTAAACCCGACACGAATAATAAGCGCTTATACGCTATGAAATAATTTAATATTTGGGGAACGTCATCGCTAATAAAGTAGCAGTAATTATCTTAAAAAGATTACTTCGTTATACTTTATCGCGATGACGTTTAAATTGGTTAAGTTTGTTATTATGAAGTTACTTAAATATGTATTTATTTTTATTTTTTCATCAATTGTTACAAATACAGTTGCTCAGTTAAATACGCTAAAAAACTATAATTTAAATGATGGCTTACCTAGTTTAACTATTACTGATATTACACAAGATGAAATTGGTTATTTATGGTTTACTTCTAATAAAGGCATCTCTCGTTTTGACGGATATGAGTTTATAAACTTCAATAAAAAAAACGGATTAATAATTGATAAATCAACAGTTATTACTGCTACAAAAAACACTCTTTATATTGGTAGTAATAACGGATTAAGCATTAAAAGTAATAATACATTTAGTTCTTTTGATGAAAAAAAAATCAACTGTATACTAACTACAAGTCATGGTACTTTTTTAGGGACAGATAAAGGCATATTAAGAGTCCGTGAGGATTTCCTTTCTAATATTCGAACTAATTTTCAGATTGATTTAAATAAAATAAACGACTTAAAGTTTGATGGTTCTTTTTATTGGATTGCAACCAACAAAGCTTTGTGGAAACTAGATAAATTAATTAATCCTACTCTTTTAAAAAGAATAAATTTAGGTAATTACACTTCTATTATCTTTCATAAAAAAAAGACTATTGCAGCTACTTATAATAACGGAATTAAATTAATTAATAACGACCAGATTCAGACAATTACAAGCTCTTTAAAAAACATAATTGATGTTAAGTTTATTAACAATCAATTTTGGATTGTTTCTGAAAACGACGGAATTGAAATACTTAATGATAATTTTAACTTCGAAAAAAACATTAATAAATACAATACATTAACAACAAATAAAATAAATACTGTTTATCAAGATCAGCAAAAAAATATTTGGATTGCCACAAAAAACAAAGGTGTTTATAAATTAAAAGGAAAGAATGTTACTGAAAAAACTCCTGTAATTACCTTTCAAAATATCGACGTAGTTTACAAACCGTTAGACAGCATAGACATTAACAATTATCAAAAAACCTTACAATTAACACCTACTAAAAATCATATTTCATTTACTTATAAAACGATTAATATTAACAATCCGAAAGATATTTTATACCGTTATAAATTAAATGATGAATTTAGTAATTGGACTTCTAAAAACACCGTTGACCTTCCTTATTTAAACTACGGGAATTATACTTTTTCGGTACAATCTAAAAGTGCAAAAAAAATAAGTAAACCAATACATTTTCAATTTTTTATTGATACACCTATTTATCAAAAAAGTTGGTTTATATGGGCGAGTATCTCTTTAATACTCTTTTTATTAACGGCGGTAACTTTACTTTATATTCGAAAAATTAAAACTAAAAACAAAGCTAACGTTAAAAAACTACAATTAGAAAATCATTTATTGTCGCTAGAGCAAAAAGCCTTGCAATTACAAATGAATCCACATTTTATTTTTAATGTTTTAAACGGAATTAAAGCTTTAGGTACTAACGGAAAATCTGCAGAACTCAATACAACAATAAGTAAATTTGCAACGCTTTTACGTGGAATTCTACATAATTCAAGACAAGAAGAAATTAGTTTAACTGAAGAAATATCAGTCTTAAAAAATTATATAGAGCTAGAACAACAGATGAGTTCAAATACTTTTAAATATGAAATCATTACAGATTTAAAACTAGATTCTGAAGAAATATTAATTCCGCCAATGCTAATTCAACCTTTTGTTGAAAATAGTATTAAACATGCTTTTAAAACAACATCAAAAGGTAAAATTACCATTGAATTCACTATTAAGAATCAATTTTTAGTATGTACTATTATTGATAACGGTATCGGAATCCATCAATCAAAAAAAGACACCAACGCTAATTCTCATAATTCAGTTGCTATTAAAATCACAGAAGAACGTATTAGAACCTTGTCTAAAAAAAGCTTTTTTAAAATTGATGAAATAACCGAGAAAAACAAGGTAACCGGAACAAAAGTGTCTTTTAGAATTCCTTTAAAAACTGATTTTTAACATGAGTAAATTAACTGCTATTATTGTTGATGATATGCCATCTGCTTTAGAAATGTTACAAAACGACATTTTAAATAACTATAAAGAAATAGAAATAATCGGCACCGCCAAAAGTGTTGTAGAAGCATCTATACTATTAAGAAAAAAACAGCCAGATATTTTATTTTTAGACATTATGCTTGGTGACGGTACTGGTTTTGATGTTCTTGAAATTCACCCTAATTTATCATCAAAAATCATTTTTGTTACCGCTAGTGATGAATTTGCAATTAAAGCTTTTAAGTTCGCTGCCATCGATTATATATTAAAACCATATACCAACGAAGATTTATCTAACGCTATTGATAAAGCTAAAAATCAAATTAAACCCGATAAAGAACAATTAACCGTTTTACAAGAATCTATAAAACAACCTAATTCACGACCAAAAAAGATTTCTTTAAGCACTTCTGATAAAATTATCGTGGTAAATTTAGATGATATTGTGCGTTGTAAGTCTGATAATAACTATACGGAGTTCTTTTTAACTGATAATCAAAAAATTTTAGTAGGTAAAACACTTAAGTACTTTGCTGACATGTTAAAAGAATTTGATTTTATTAGAGTACACCAAAGTCACTTAATTAACATACAGTATATCAAAGAGTTCATTAAATCTGACGGGGGATATTTAGTATTAAAAAACAAAATTACAATACCTGTTTCTGTAAGAAAACGGAATGAAGTTATCCATATTTTAGAAAAAATATAATCTTTTTTTACTTTTTATTATATATTTTAACAACTATGTTAAATTTTTACTAAAATTTTACCTATTTTAGTGATGTAAATAATTAAGTATATGGTTGCACTTAAACCCGAAAAAGGCAGATTGTTAATTGCGGAGCCTACAATTTTAAATGATTGTTCTTTTAAAAGAACAATTATTTTATTAACAGAGCATACTCAAAAAAGTTCTGTTGGCTTTATACTTAACAGGCCTTTAAATTACATATTAAGTGATTTAGTGCCTGAAATAGATTGTGATTTTACAATATACCAAGGTGGTCCTGTAGAGGAAGATAATCTATATTTCATACACAAAGTACCAGATTTAATACCTAATAGTATAGAAGTTGCAAATGGTATTTATTGGGGCGGTAATTTTGAGCTTTTAAAAGAACTTTTAACTAGTAATAAATTAAAATCATCTGATATACGTTTCTTCCTAGGATATTCTGGTTGGGAAACGAATCAGCTAGAAGATGAATTAAATACCGACTCTTGGTTTATTTCTGAAAATGATTACACTAATATCTTAACCACAAATGACAAAAGTTTATGGAAAGAAAAACTACTTCAAAAAGGTGGTAGGTATAAAATTTGGGCAAATGCACCTAGTGATATTCAAATGAATTAACCTGTTATCGTTACTAATTTAAGACTACTTTTAATTTTATCAGTTATGCCCGAATTGAATTCTTTTTTACGGTAATTAGTTACTGATTGAATACCA
Source organism: uncultured Tenacibaculum sp. (assembly GCA_964021635.1). Lineage (GTDB taxonomy): Bacteria > Bacteroidota > Bacteroidia > Flavobacteriales > Flavobacteriaceae > Polaribacter. The sequence continues at coordinate 2,341 of CAXHZZ010000092.1, read as the reverse complement.
ATAATCGCATTAGTTATAAAAACCTCATCTGCTTTTTGTAACTCAAACGGAGAAATCGTAGTTTCTTCAATAGAATATTCTGCATTTTTCTCTAGAATTTCAATTACTTTTTTTCTAACAATTCCCTTTATACAACCTTCCGTTAAAGCCGGAGTTTTTATTACTTTATCTTTTATTATAAAAACATTCCCGTTGGTTGCTTCAACCACTCCTTTTCTTTCGTTTAATAATATGCAGTTATCTAAATCATTTTCATCTGCAAAAATGGCAGACAATGTATTCAGCATTCTATTAGAAGTTTTTATGGTTGATAGCAACCCTGAATAGTTGTAAAAATCCTTAAATAAATCAACTCTATAGCTAGATTTTTCTACATAAGTAAATTCAGATACTTCAATTAAATAATCAATTTCATTTGACTCGGGTTTATACAATCCTCCATCCTTTCTGTAAACTGTTAATCTAACTCTGTAATTGTTTGCCTCGGGAAGTTGCTTTGTTGTTTTTAAAATTTCCTCTTGTAAGAACTCTAGCGTAAACTCCATTGGTATTTTCATACGCAGCATTCTCATCGATGCCATTAACCTAAAATAATGATCCTCAAAAAAAACAACTTTAGTATTAAGTACTCTTATCGTTTCAAAAATAGCATCACCATATTTAAAGGCTCTGTTATTATTAGATAGTTGTAGTTCTTTATTTGATATTATTTTTCCGTTAAAATTTAGCATCTCTAAAAAAATTTGATTGCAAATTTACAGCTTAGGTACTTAGTAGCCATAAAAAAACTCGACAAAATGTCGAGTTTTTAATATCTACTATAAAAGATTATGCCCCAATACTATTTTTTAGGCTTTCTATTTGGCTTTCCCATAACATTTTTGCCTCATCAACAGAATCTTCATCATCTGCAAAATCTGTAACAATTACCACTACATCTTTTGTTAATGGGTCTACTTCTATTCTAAACTCAAAATAACTTTCATCATCTTCACTTTCTTCCCACTTAAATTTAATGCGTTCATTATTTTTTTTAGCTAGTATTTTAGCTTCTTCTTCAGAATCATCCCACATAAAAGTGATTACTTTTCCTCTAGAATTAACTCTATCAGCAAACCACTCTTCTAATCCTGAGGGAGTTGCTAAACTATTATATAACATACTTGGTGATGCATGTATAGGGAACTCTAATTCGAACTTTACTTTACTCATTTTTTTTCTCTTGAGGTGGCAATATATATCTTTATTTTTTAAAAAAAAATTTCATTTTTTGTTGCAAAAAAGCAAATAACTTGTATATTTGCACCCGCATTAGGCGAGGTAGCTCAGTTGGTTAGAGCGCAGGATTCATAACCCTGAGGTCGGCAGTTCAAATCTGCTCTTCGCTACTAAACTCAAACTTAACGGTTTGAGTTTTTTTTTACCTAAATTTTAGTATACATTTTAAAATGCACTCCTACTTTATCAACATTAAATGCGACTCCTATTTTACTAAAAGCTAGCTCTTCATAAAACGAAACAGCCTCTTTACGAGCATTGCACCATAAAATATTTGTATTTTTTTGACTTAAAATATTTTTTGCTTCATTAATTATATCTTTACCACACCCCTTACCTCTTACTTTTAAAACTGTTGCCATTCCTCTTAATTGATATTGATTTCCTTCTAAACCTTCCATTTTATTCTGCATAAAAGTAGCAATTCCTACCAACTCATTTTTATAATAAGCACCTAAATGAAATGTAGTTTCATTAAAATCTTCTTTAAACTTATAAGGTAAATCAATTTTATTTCGTAAAATAGATAGTCTTATATCATAGGTATCTTCTACTTTTATTTTTTTAATTTTAATCATTCTTATTCTTTAAGCTCTTATAAATAGTCTCTCTAATTTTTTTAGCAGAAATAAACCATGCTCCGTATTCGCTTTTATACCCTTTGGTAATATTACTATCGTTAGATACATCCTCAAACGACCTCCCTGCATCGACAGCTTCTTGCACACGATTTCTTAAAGTGATCAACATACTTTTATATATTTTTAACTCTTTTTTATTAGAAATACTTCTATGACCAGGAATAATTTTTGTTTTATCATCTGCCAGTATCAAAACTTTATCAATAGAAGCTATATAACCATCAATACTTCCACCTGATTCAATATCTATAAAAGGAAACTTACCTTGAAAATAAGTGTCTCCCATATGTATTACATTACTATTTAAAAAATAAACATGAGAATCTCCATCAGTATGTGCGTTATGAACATGAGAAACTAAAATATCCTCATCATCTATATGAAACATCATATCTTTAGAAAAAGTTATAACAGGTAATGCT
>CAXHZZ010000091.1:0-7460 GCA_964021635.1 uncultured Tenacibaculum sp. | reverse complement strand
TGTTGTTTTTTGATAATTGATTACGGTACTTGTACTTCGTTAATTATTGAGTTTATAATATCTAAAGAAGTAATGTTTTCAGCTTCTGCTTCGTACGTAATTCCGATTCTATGACGTAAAACATCGTTTACAATTGCTCTAACATCTTCAGGTATTACATAACCTCTTCGTTTAATAAAAGCGTAACATTTTGCTGCTTTTGCTAAATTGATACTTCCACGAGGTGAAGCTCCGAAACTAATTAAAGGTTTTAATTTCTCTAAATTATAACGTTCAGGATAACGAGTGGCAAATACGATGTCTAGAATATATTTTTCTATTTTCTCATCCATATATACTTCGTTTACAACTTCACGAGCTTTTATAATTTGATCTATTGCAATTACAGGATTTACTTTTTCGAAAGTTCCGCTTAGATTGGCACGCATAATTGTTTGTTCATCTTCTAATTTCGGATAATCAATTACTGTTTTTAACATAAAACGGTCAACCTGAGCTTCTGGAAGTGGATACGTTCCTTCTTGTTCAACAGGATTTTGAGTTGCCATTACTAAAAAAGGTTCTTGTAGCTTAAAAGTCTCATCACCAATAGTAATCTGGCGCTCTTGCATTGCTTCTAATAAAGCGGATTGTACTTTAGCAGGCGCTCGGTTAATTTCATCGGCTAACACAAAATTAGCGAAGATAGGACCTTTTTTAATCATGAAATCGTTTTCTTTCATGTTGTAAATCATGGTTCCAACAATATCTGCGGGTAATAAATCTGGCGTAAACTGAACACGACTAAAACTACCTTGTACTGCTTTAGATAGCGTGTTAATGGCAAGAGTTTTTGCTAAACCAGGTACACCTTCTAGTAAAATGTGTCCGTTACCAAGAAGTCCTATAAGTAATCGTTCAATCATGTATTTCTGACCAACGATAACTTTACTCATTTCATTTGTTAATAAGTCAACAAAAGCACTTTCTCTTTCTATCTTTTCATTAATAGCTCTTACATCTACATCCATAGTTATTAAAGTATATTATAATTTTGTGAAACAAAGCTACAATAATACGTTTTTTTTAGATGTTAAAAGTTGGTTAAAGATGTTGAGTTAACAAAATTTTAATTAAAGGTAGTTAAGCGAAGAGTATTATCGTTAAAAACACCATAAGTGAAATATTGTACCCAATCACCAGTGTTTATATATGTGCTGTTTTCTTGTAGTTGTATTTCTAAAGGAAGATGGCGGTGACCAAAAATAAAATAATCATAATGTTTTGTTTCTAATTTGCGTTTGCAATATTGCACTAACCATTCTTTGTCTTCTCCTAAAAACTTAAAATCTTCATCGCCAGAAATCATTTTATTTTTAACAGACATGTATTGTCCTAATCGAACTCCTAAATCTGGGTGTAACCAACGAAACAACCATTTAAAAGGTTTAAAAGTAAATACTTTTTTCATGCGTTTATAACCTTTGTCTTCAGGGCCTAAACCGTCACCATGACCAATTAAAAGTGTTTTTCCGTTTATAGAAAACTCTTGCGGATTATGAAATACAGGAATGTTTAATTCCTTTTCAAAATAATCTGCCATCCATAAGTCGTGATTTCCCACGAAGAAATAAATCGGAATACCGCTATCTTTAATTTCGGCTAATTTACCTAAGACACGTACAAATCCTTTCGGAACTACGGTTTTATATTCAAACCAAAAATCAAATAAATCACCTAATAAAAAAATAGCTTCAGCATCTTCTTTAACTTCATTTAACCAGCGAACAAACTTCTGTTCTCTAGGGAAACTAGCTTCGGCAGTAGGCGCGCCTAAATGTTGATCAGAAGCGAAATACACTTTTTTATTTTGGGTAGTGTTGATAGAAATCAAAATTGTAATTTTTGGTAAAAATAACTAATTTGAGCTACTTTTGTAGAAAACACTACCAATACCATGGAAATAAACCCGTTTGACGATACTTATTTTATGAAAAAAGCGTTGCAGGAAGCTGAAACTGCTTTTAATAAAGGAGAAGTTCCTGTAGGTGCTGTGGTGGTTTTTAAAGATCAAATAATAGCAAGGGCACATAACTTAACAGAAATGTTAAATGATGTAACTGCCCATGCCGAAATGCAAGCTTTTACTGCTGCTGCGGATTTTTTAGGTGGTAAATATTTAAAAGATTGTACACTTTATGTAACGTTAGAACCTTGCCAGATGTGTGCAGGTGCAAGTTATTGGACACAAATAGGGAAAATAGTATATGGTGCTAATGAGCCAAAATTAGGTTTTAGTGTATTGCAAACAAAACTACATCCGAAAACGAAAGTAGTAACAGGTGTTTTAGAAGAAGAGTGTGGTTTGTTATTAAAGAAATTTTTTATTGAAAAACGTAATTTGAATTAACAGATTACTTCACTACGTTCGTAATGATGATGGTAATTTAAAACAAGGATTGTTGTTTACAACCGCTTTCATGTTCTAATAACCATTTTTTACGCCATATTCCACCAGCATATCCTGTTAAAGAACCATCTGAACCGATAACTCGGTGACAGGGAATGATAATCCAAATAGGGTTTTTTCCGTTGGCAGATGCTACGGCTCTAATTGCTTTTGGGTCACCAATTTGTTTGGTTTGCTTTAAATAAGTACTGCTTTTATTAAAAGGAATGTTTAATAATTCATTCCAAACTTTTTTCTGAAACGCTGTGCCTTGCGGATTCAACTTAAGATTAAACTCTGTTCTTGTTCCTGTAAAATACTCTTCTAATTGTGTTACACAATTTCGCAAAGAAGCTGGAATGCTTTTAGTTTCTATCATTTCGAGCGGAGTCGAAAATTCATCATCTAAAACAGAAACACTTTGAATTCCGTTTTCATTTCCCACAATTTTTGCGGTTCCTATAGGTGTTTTATAATATGTGGTTTGTAAATCAGACACCAAAAATGTCTTTTGAATTCTGAGTGGTAATTTCAGCAATTTCATTGAAAGTTAAACCGTAAATATCAACCAACTTGTCAACTACATTTGTAATGTATGAAGTTTCGTTACGTTTTCCTCGGTAAGGAGTTGGCGCTAAATACGGTGAGTCGGTTTCTAAAACGATATGTTTAATATCAATTTCGTGTAAGAATTTATCTATTTTACCGTTTTTAAATGTGGCAACCCCTCCAATTCCTAATTTCATGTTGTAAGAAATGGCTTTTTTAGCTTGCTCTAAATTTCCTGTAAAACAGTGAAAAATGCCGAATAAATCAGTTCCTTTTTCACTTTCTAATACTTCGAAAATTTCATTAAAGGCATCACGACAATGAATTACAATAGGTAATTTTTTTTCTTTCGCCCATTGAATTTGAGTCCTGAAAACTTCTTGTTGTTGTGGTAAAAATGTTTTATCCCAATATAAATCGATTCCGATTTCACCAATCGCATAAAAATTACGTTTATCAATCCATTCTCTTACATGTGCCAGTTCCTCTTTATAATTTTCTTTAACAGAAGTAGGATGTAAGCCCATCATTAAAAACACATCCTTCGGATAGTTTTTTTCTAAATTGAGCATTCGTTCTGTATAAGAACTATCTATGGCAGGAATAAAAAAGCGAGAAACACCAGCTTCTTTTGCACGCTGCATCATTTCGTTTCTGTCTTCGTCGAACTGTTCTGAATATAAGTGAGTGTGAGTATCGGTAATCATTTTTGATGTTATTTGTCAATGCGATTGAAAGGAAGCAATCTGAATATAGCGATTACTTTACTTTGTTCGTAATGACGTATGTTTGTATATACGTTACAAAAGTACAAGAAATGGCAAGTCTGAAAAAAATATTAAAGAAAAAGAAATACATTAAAATAAAACTTAAAAAAATAGTCACCAATCACTTAGAGTTAAAGGCAGAAATAAATGGTGTAAAAGGGAAGTTTATTTTAGATACTGGCGCATCAAATTCGTGTGTTGGACTAGATTTAATTGAGCGTTTTAAGTTGATGTCCGAAGAAAGTGAAGTGAAAGCCGCAGGAGCAGGAGCAACTGATATGGAAACTAGAAAATCGGAAAATAACTCGTTGAAAATCGGAAAATGGAAAACGAATCAATGTAATTTGGTTTTGTTTGATTTAACACATGTAAACACGGCCTTAACATTACATAAAGCTAAAAAAGTAGACGGAATTATTGGTGCAGATATTTTAGAAAGCGGAAAAGCATTTATTGATTATGATAAAAAAGTATTGTACTTAAAAAAGCTAAAGAAATCTAAAAAAGAAGCGTTATTGAAGATTCCGTTTTAGAATTAAATTAGTTAAAAAGTGTTAAATTTTTAAAATTATATTGCCAGGTTTTAACTGTATTTATCGATTTATGTAAACTATTATTATTGGTTTTTTGCTCGATAAAAGTGGTTTTTTAAGTGTTGTTGTTTGTTAATTAAATGAAATACAAGTTGTAACATTTTATTTTGATAACCGTCGAATTAGTGTAGCAATTAAAAATCAACAACCATGAAATCAACAGCAAGTAATTTAGTCGTAGAAAGAGGAATTTTAACATCAGTGTATAAACAAGAGATTCGCGAGAATATTAACTCGATGAAAATTGAATCTTTATGTAGAATTAAAAATAAATTAAGAAGTAGTAGCACCAACTTGTATAGTGAAACTGCTACTGTTTTAAAAGTTGCAATGTTTGTAGTAGCTTTAGTTTTAATCGTTTTTTAAAAGTAAAAATCTCACAACATGATGTTATGAGATTTTTAAAATTTATAGCATACTATAAAGAAATTAAATCACTTTGTTCGTAATGATGTTACGATAATACCTCTTTAATTCTCTTTACAGCTTCGCGTAATTGTAATTCAGAAGCAGCATATGATAAACGAATACAGTTTGGTGCACCAAAAGCTTCACCAGTAACGGTTGCAACATTTGCTTCTTCTAATAACAACATAGAAAAATCGTTTGCATTTTTAATTTCAGTTCCTTTAATCGTTTTTCCGAAGAAAGTAGAAATATCAGGAAAAACATAAAAAGCACCTTCAGGTACGTTTAGCTTAAATCCGTCTACTTCTCCTAATAAACTTAAAATCATATCTCTACGAGTTTTAAATTCAACCACCATATATTGTACTTTAACAGGCGCTGCTAAAACAGCTGTAATTGCAGCACGTTGCGCGATACAGTTTGTTCCTGATGTAATTTGACCTTGCATTTTAGTACATGCTTTAGCAATCCATTCAGGAGCTCCAATAAAACCAATTCTCCATCCTGTCATAGCAAATGCTTTTGCCAATCCGTTTACGGTAATAGTACGATCATACATACTTTCGATAGCAGCAAAACTAAACGGTTTTGTTCCGTAGTTAATGTGTTCGTATATCTCGTCTGATAAAATATATATCTGCGGATATTTTTCTAATACTAGCGCTAAAGCACGGTATTCTGCCTCACTATAAATAGTTCCACTTGGATTATTTGGTGAGTTAAAGAATATCATTTTTGTTTTAGGTGTAATCGCAGCTTCTAATTGTGCCGGAGTAATTTTAAAATCACTATCGATAGAAGATGGGATTTCAACAAATTTAGCTTCACATAAAGTTGCAATTGCTGAATAACTTACCCAATACGGAGCTGGTAATAAAACCTCATCACCCGGGTTTAATAAAACCTGCGCAATATTTGCGATAGATTGTTTTGCACCTGTTGATACTACAATCTGATTAGGGTTATATGTTAAATCATTGTCTCGCTTAAATTTTACGCAAATAGCTTCTTTTAGCTCTACATATCCATCAACTGGAGTGTATGAATTATAATCTTGATTAATAGCCTCAATAGCGGCATCTTTAATAAAATCAGGCGTGTTAAAATCAGGTTCTCCTAAACTTAAACTAATAATATCTCTACCAGCTGCTTTTAATTCTCTTGCTTTAGCAGCCATTGCTAAAGTTTGTGATATTGGTAAGCTGTTAATTCTGTTTGATAATGCGTTTGACATTGTTTGTTGTTGTGTTGTTTGTTGTTTATGCTAGTTGAGGTTCTTTACCTAAAGAACTTAATTGCTTAAAGTGCTCGGCAAGCGCTCTTGTCATTGTTTTGTATTCGTTATATGGCAAGTTAAACTCTTGTGCAGTTTCCTTTACAATTTTAGCTAATTTGTTATAGTGAACATGCGAAATGTGTGGAAAAATATGATGTTCAACTTGGTGATTCAATCCACCGGTATAAAAGTTAACTAACCAGTTTTTAGGTGCAAAGTTAGAGGTTGTGTATAACTGATGCACTGCCCAAGTATGCTCTAAGTTTCCTTCTTTATCAGGTAGCGGCATTTTGGTGTTTGGAACTACATGTGCTAGTTGAAAAACAACACTTAAAATCATACCTGCAGTATAATGCATAATAAAAAAGCCTAGTAAAACTTTCCACCAAGCAATATTTACCACCACTAAAGGTAATACAATCCAAAGAGAATAATATACCACTTTAGAGATCACTAACTTTGTCCATTCTACTTTAGGGTTTGGAAATTTACCGTACGATAATTTACGTTTTAAATAACTACTCATTTGTTTAAAGTCGGTAGTTATTGCCCAGTTAATAGTTAATAATCCATATAAAAATATAGAATAAAATTTTTGAAACTTGTGTATCGGTAACCATTTTGAATGTTTAGAGAAACGGATAATTCTACCCGCATCAATATCTTCATCATGTCCTTTAACGTTGGTAAACGTATGGTGTAATACATTGTGCTGTACTTTCCAGTTATACACATTTCCTGCTAAAATGTAAATGCTACTTCCCATTAATTTATTCAACCATTTTTTGCTCGAAAATGATTCGTGATTAGCATCGTGCATTACATTCATTCCAACACCAGCCATACCAATACCGGTAACTACAATAAGTAGCGCCATTAACCATTGTGGCATTGTTACGGTTAAAATTAAAATAAAAGGAATTAAAAAAGTAGCAAACATGATAATTGCTTTAGAATATAACTTCCAATTACCTGTGCGCTTAATATTATTTTCTTTAAAATATGAGTTAACACGCTTATTTAGAGTTCTAAAAAATTTAGCGTTGTCTATTCTCGAGAAGTTTACTGTCTTCATTTATTGTATATTAGGGATCGCAAAAATAAACGTTTTTACCCTATGGTTATTGCTTAGTGGCAAATTTTTAACAATAAACATATCTTTTGATAGATAATTAACTATTACGAATTAGTTTTTTACTTTTGCAACGAAAAAAATAATCAATGGAACTTATAAAAAAATACTTTACCGATTTAACTGAAACACAGTTAGAACAGTTCTCTAAACTACAAGAATTGTATGAGGATTGGAACTTAAAAATTAACGTGGTTTCGCGTAAAGATATTGATGAATTGTACTTGCGACATGTATTACATTCATTAGGAATAGCAAAGGTTATGCAGTTTAAGCCAGGTTCTAAAGTGATGGATGTTGGTACAGG
>CAXHZZ010000090.1:0-7696 GCA_964021635.1 uncultured Tenacibaculum sp. | reverse complement strand
CGTAAAAACTTACAAGAAACAGCTTTCTTTTATCCGCATTTAACAACCGATAAAAACGGAGATATTACTTTTAGTTTTACGACTCCCGAAGCGTTAACCAAGTGGAAATTACAATTATTAGCACATACTAAAGAAGCCTTATCAGCCACAAAAACGTTAACAACGGTAACTCAAAAAGAGTTAATGATTACACCAAATGCTCCGCGATTTTTAAGAGAAGGCGATAAAATAACGTTGAGTGCTAAAATTTCGAATCTGTCAGATAAAAATCTGCAAGGGATATCTCAATTAATTTTAACGGATGCTATTACAGGTAAAGAGATTCATCTGTTAGAAAAATCAATAAAAAATCAATATTTTGTGGTTGACACAAACGGAAATACAAATGTTTCGTGGAACTTAGCGATTCCAGAAACTGTACAAGCCGTTCAATATAAAATTATAGCCAAAGCTGGCGATTTTTCTGACGGAGAACAAAATGTTTTACCAGTTTTATCTAATCGAATGTTGGTAACTGAAACACTGCCAATGTGGGTGCGTTCTAATCAAACAAAAACATTTACGTTAGACAAACTAAAAAACAATACCTCAACAAGTTTAAAACATCACAAATTAACGTTAGAAGTTACATCTAATCCGGCTTGGTATGCTGTGCAAGCGTTACCGTATTTAATGGAGTATCCGTACGAATGTAGCGAACAAACTTTTGCACGTTATTACGCAAATACATTGGCGAGTTATATTGCAAATTCAAACCCAAGAATTCAGGAAGTTTTTAAACAATGGAAATCTTCGGGTGCTTTAATAGGTAATTTAGAAAAAAATCAGGAATTAAAATCGTTGATTATTCAAGAAACTCCTTGGTTGCGAGATGCGCAATCTGAAAGCGAACAAAAAAAGCGTATTGCGTTATTATTCGATTTGAATAAAATAAAAAATGAGCAGCAAAAAAGCATCAATAAGCTTAAGAATATGCAAATGAGCACTGGTGGTTTCCCTTGGTTTAAAGGAAGTGATTACGCCAATGCCTATATAACGCAACACATTGTTAGTGGTTTTGGTCATTTAAAAAAATTAGGTATTAAAGATTTTGATGCTTCAACAAATGAAATACTTCAAAAAGCTATTCACTTTTTAGATAAAGAAATAGAGAAACAATACACTAATTTATTAAAGCAAGCAAATAAGATAAAAGAAACAAAAGGCATTATTAAATATGAAGAATATCTAAAAAAGAATCATTTAAATTATTTTACGATTCAGTATTTATACATGCGCAGTTTTTATCCTGAAATTGCGCTATCAAACACAACTAAAAGCGCAATTACATATTATAAAAATCAAACTGCTACTTATTGGAATACTTATAAATTATATGCAAAAGGTCAGATTGCTTTAATTCAATTTAGAGAAGGGAATAAAACTGTTTCATCTAAAATTATCGAATCTTTAAAAGAAAATAGTATTACTTCTGATGAATTAGGTATGTATTGGAAAACAAACATTGCAGGATACTATAATCACGAAGCACCTATTGAAACACAAGCTTTATTAATAGAAGCTTTTTCTGAAATTGGAAACAACACCAAAACTATTGATAATTTAAAAATTTGGCTGCTTAAAAACAAGCAAACCAATCGTTGGCAAACAACCAAAGCAACCACAGAAGCTATTTACGCCTTGTTATTACAAGGAAATGATTGGCTTTCTATTACAGATATGGTTGATCTTAAAATCGGAAATCAAAAAATTGAACCTGCTAAACTAGAAAATGTAAAAGTAGAAGCAGGAACTGGTTATTTTAAAACCTCATGGAATGGAAATGATATAAAACCAACTATGGCAGAAGTAACGATTTCTAAAAAAGGAAACGGTATTGCTTGGGGAGGATTGTATTGGCAATATTTTGAAGATTTAGATAAAATTACAAGTGCTGAAACTCCACTAAAATTAAAGAAAAAACTATTTAAAAAAGTAAATACAGACACAGGTAAAGAACTTATTGAAGTTTCTGATAAAACGGATTTAAAAGTTGGGGATTTAATTACCGTAAGAATTGAGCTTCGCTCCGACAGAGATATGGAATTTGTTCATATGAAAGATATGAGAGCATCTGGCCTAGAACCAATAAATGTACTTTCACAATACAAATGGCAAGATGGCATAGGGTATTATCAAGCGACCAAAGATGCGGCAACAAATTTCTTTTTTGATCGTTTACCTAAAGGGGTTTATATTTTTGAATATGATGTTCGCGTAAATAACTCAGGAAACTTTAGTAACGGAATTACAACAATACAAAGTATGTATGCGCCTGAATTTAGTAGCCATTCAAAAGGAAAACGTTTAGTTATTCAGTAATTTTGCTTTCAACTTATAATACATTACTTTTAACAATAATTAAAACTTAAAATTATGAAAAAAACATTTTTTATTATCGCCTTATTATTTATCGGCGTGTTTTCTGCAAATGCTCAAGACATCTCTAAAAATGCTATTGGTCTTCGATTAGGAGATAGTGATGGTTTTGGTACAGAAATCTCTTACCAAAGAGCCTTAGGGGGTAACAACAGATTAGAGCTTGACTTAGGTATAAGAAATGGTAAAGGTTATGATGGGTTTAAAGCAACCGGACTTTACCAATGGGTTTGGCAATTAGAAGGCAGATTCAACTGGTTTGCAGGAGTTGGTGGTGGTCTTGGGTCATATAGTTTTGATAGCAACCTACCTAATGGTGATGATAGTGAAACTTTTATTTTTGCTGCTGGTGACATTGGAATTGAATACAATTTCGATATTCCTTTAATGCTTTCTTTAGATATAAGACCTGAGTTTGGTTTTGGTGACTTTAGAGATGATTTAGACTTTGATGTTGCACTAGGTATACGTTATCAATTCTAATCAACTTTTTAATACATAAAAAAACCTCCTTAATTGGAGGTTTTTTTGTTTCTAATATTATTTTTTGGGCGGGTAATTCATTAACATTTTTTCAATTATCTTTTTATAATGCATCAACTTTTCCTTTGGCGTTGTTTGTTCTTTTATTGTGCCGTTTGATATTCCTTGCCATAACAACTCATCATTTTCACTCTTAACAAAATCAATAATTAATGTTTGATTCATTTTTTTACTTCCAATAGGTATTCCGCCTGAGATTCCAAAGCCTACATTTCGTCCACCTCCCATTCCTATACCAATAGTACTTCTATCAACTTTTTCGCTTTCTTTTGATAAAATGTTTATGTACATATCAGGTTCTTCAGATAATCTCATCCCTTTTTGCTGTAACCCGTTGCTTAATTCGTTTGCAATTCTCTTTACATCCAGCTCATTTAAGCCTTCCCCAGCATCTTCAAAAAAATTAAAGGTTTTATATACTTTAAAATCAGTTTTACTATCATAATCATATACTACATTGGTAGAAGAACAACCAACAATAAATATTAAAAAAAGAAATTTTAATGGTCTCATATTATTACTATATCAAGAATAAGGTTTTTATAAAAATACAAAAAACCTCGAATATTCGAGGTTTTTCTTAGGTTAGTTAGTTGATTTTTTTATTGAACAGCTTTTAGCGCATCAATATTTCCGTACCCAAATTTAGAATTTTTATTTGGATAAAAATCTGCAGATTCTTTCATTTTTTGTAATACTTGCTCACGAGACCAAGATGGATTTTTAGACCATACCAAAGAAGCAATTCCTGCTGTTGTTGCCGTTGCAACAGATGAACCACCAATATAATTAGCTTGTCCGTCATAATAACTTAATACTGGTATTTTATTATCTGTGCCATTAGTTCTTTGCATTTGAACTGTAAAATCGATTTTAGAACCTGTATGGCAAACATCACACTTATCATACTCACCCTCTTTAACACCAGTAACTGCAATGGTTTCTGACATACTTGCCGGAAAAATAACACCATACCAAGTTGTAAATGAAGTTGAAGTACCTCCCGCTGCTAAAATCATTTTTCCTTTGCTATGTGCATATTTAATTGCATCAGAAACGTTACCTATATTAAAAGGAGATCCTATAGACATTGAAATTACTTTTACATCACTTCTGTTAGCCAAAGCAGTTAAAGCCTCTACAACACCTCTTTTTTCGTGATAATCATCAATAATAACATTTTCTACAGCTCTATAAGTTACTAAATTTGAGTTGTATGCTACACCTACTGGTAAATTATCATTATTTCTTGGTGCTGTTGCCACAGCTGCCATTTTAGTACCATGCCCACATTTGTCATTAATTCCATCGTAATTATTAGACCAAGCCCACCAAGAGTCTACAAATGTTCCATACTTTTGAACTGTTCTTCCTGATGAATCCCCATCATTAAAGTATTGATTCATCCACTTTTGTTGAGGTGATAAACCTGAATCGATAATAGCCACTGTTACTCCCGCTCCTGTACTGTAATTCCACGCAGCCGGAATATTATGAGCATCAAAAGACCAAGGCACTCTTGCTCCTGGCGATACTGTTCGATAATCATTTGTACTTAATGTTGTGCTTCCATAACCACAACCAGAACTACCTTCTGATCGTGCTTGATTTCCTGAATCTAAGAAATTGTATCCTCCAGGCTCTATGTAACGAACTCTACTATCTTTTAATAATGTTTCGATAGTTTCTTTCTTTGTAACTCTTATATCAATAACATTAATAACCTCATCAACATGTAACTCACTAGCTCCTTTTGCTGATGTTTTTTCTAGGCTATGAACAAGCTGAATTAAATCATTTTTAATATTATTTGTTTCTGAGCTTCTTGCAAATTGATTTTTAGAGCTCCCATAACCAATGGTTAAAATGTTCTCACCATGTTTTACTGCACTCCAAATTGTATTAGCATCTTGGGTTGTCCAATTAAAATCACCAGTAGTTTGCAGCGAAGAATTAATGATTGAATTGATTTCTTTTTTTGAAAGCAGTTCATTTTGTTCTTCTTGCATCTCTAGTGTTTCGTTATTAGAACACGAAAACATTGCTAAAACAATAGCCAAACTTAATATTCTTTTTTTCATCTTACTTTGAAGGGTTTAGATTAAATTAATGCGAATATAGCAAAATTTTAATGACATTTTAACATAAATCGCAATTACAAAACCCATAAATAAGCTTTTAATAAAATTTAACTTTTTCATAAAACAAGAAAAGAGCCTTTGTAAAGGCTCTTTTCTTGTTTTATTTGGTTAAAAATTACTTTTCAAGAACTACTCTTGTAGGCGTATCTTTACCATTTATAATACTTTCTGTTCCTTTTGCTACTGCCTGTATCGTTTGTGTAATTACTGTCATATTTAAGGTTTCTGCTTCATCTGAAACTTTATGGTAATCTTTATCTACATCAATTGGTGTAGTAGAAAATGTATGTGAAGGCACTCCTAAACGAGCTAAAGAAGCATTATCTGATCTAAAAAACAAATTGAATTTCTTATATGGATCCGGAAATAATTGGTATCCTGTACCTACTAAATTTTTCTGAATAATTTCACCAAAATCAGAGCGTTCAAAACCTGTTAACCAGGCTGTATCTGGACCAAAACTTGGCGTTTTTCCAATCATTTCTAAATTAATTCCTGCAACAAATTTACTCGCATCAATTCCTTTACCAAAATGCGTAGAACCTATTAAACCCATTTCTTCTGCTGTAAAAGCAACAAAAATGATTGTTCTTTCATTTTGTCCTTTGTTTTTAAAATACTTTGCCAGGGCTAAAACTCCCGTTACACCAGATGCATCGTCATTTGCTCCGTTAAAAATTAAATCACCCTCTCCTGTTTTTTTTGTCCCTAAATGATCATAATGTGCAGAAACTACTACATATTCGTCTTTTTTACTCTTCCCTTCTAAAACGCCAATTACGTTGAACATTTTAATTCCCTTATATTCAAAGTTCTGACGAAAATTTGGTAGTGAATTATATTTTTTTAATCCAATTTTTTCAAATTCATTCTCTATATATTTTGCTGCTTTTTCAATACCATTTGTACCAGGTTTTCTACCTGCCATTTCATCAGAAGCCAATGTATACAGGTGCTTTTTAACAAGAGATGAATCAATATTAATTTCACTTTTTTCACTTTTTGATGAAACCTCTGATTTGCTAACTTCGGATTTTGTGCTGTTATTTTGTACTGTTTTACATGACAACATAGATAATGTTATCATTATAGACATATATATTATTTTTCTCATCTGATTATTTAATTCTATTTATTATTTAATTTCAAAGGCTAAATATAGCCAATTTAACTTTTCATACGCGCTACACACAAATAATTTATAGGCACAATTTTTGATAAATAAAGTTGTTATAACTACATCTATGAAACAACTTTATTTCCTTTTTTTCTTAACATTCTCTTCATTATCTGCTCAAGATTTTACTGCTGTAGATGCCAAAATAAAAACGTATCCTAAAATAATTACAGCAGATAAATTAGCGAATAAAATTACTGCTGATTTTAATTCTGATGAAGAAAAAGTAAGGGCTGTATTTTCGTGGTTAGCGTTTAATATTCGGTATGATTTAGAAGAGTTTTATAATCCTAGTCAGAAAAAAATTGGCTTTAGATATAGAACGGAAGATGAAAAAAAAGCCAAAATTAAAGCTATAAAAAAAGCTATTGTAACTAAAACACTTTCTAGTAGAAGTGCTGTTTGCGAAGGTTATGCGCAAACATTTAGCAAAACTTGCTCTCTTTTAAATATTGAAAATGAAGTAATAAAAGGCCATGTAAGAAACTCCTCTAGCGATATAGGCAAAGTTAACAATCGTACAAATCATGCTTGGAATGCTGTAAAGCTAAATAACAAATGGATTTATATTGACGCTACTTGGGCAGCAGGATCGGTAACTTACGGAAAATGGCAACGCAATTTTAATAATTATTACTACAACATACCAAAAGAAAAATATTTCTTCACTCACTTTCCTGAAGATGTACTATGGCAATTACGTGTAAAACGAATGAGCTTAAAAGAGTATTTTAATCAACCGATATATTCTTCTTACTTTCTTAAAAACGACTATGAAGTAGTTACACCAACATCAGGTATCGTATATCGAAAATCTAATGAGCCTGTTAGTTTTACGCTTAAAAATGTAAAATCCAATCAATCTATTTATTGCGGATTTAGAAATTCTAAATATGCTAAAAAGCCTAAAGTTACCTTTAATAACAACACAGCAACTATTAGTATTATACCTCCCGCTAATAGTAACGAAATTTATTTAATTATTGATAAAGAAGTTGTGTTAGAGTACTTGTTAAATTAAATTACACTAACCTTCTATTATAAGCCTCTAATAAAACACAAATTAGTATTTCTTCATTAATATCTTCTACTCGGAAATACCTAAGAGATTTTACTGCTTTTCTTTTCTCAGCTACTAAAAATTCATTGTATTTTTTAAGATTTGTTTTAGCATAAAATCCAACATCAACAAATCCTTTTTTAGTTGCATTAAAATAACACAAAGGCTTATTATTTAAATAATAAAACGGAAGTTTCCATTTATACAACAATTCTGCTTCACTAAAGTTAGCTTCAATTAAAACCTGAAGATGTAATAAGATTGACCGTAACGGTTCTTGTTGTTTTAATATATATTCTTCTGCTGGTTTCATCTTATAAAAATAACAAAATTTTAAAAATTTGCTTTTATCTTTTT
>CAXHZZ010000089.1:0-7730 GCA_964021635.1 uncultured Tenacibaculum sp. | reverse complement strand
AAACTAACACACTATGCAAGAAAGACCCTTAATCTTGGTTACAAACGACGACGGAATTACCGCACCAGGTATTCGTATGTTGATAGAAATAATGAATAAAATTGGTGATGTAGTTGTTGTGGCTCCAGATAGTCCGCAAAGCGGAATGGGACATGCAATTACGGTAGACAATGTTTTGCGCTGTAACCCTATTACAATCGATGATGGACCGCAAATAGAATACAGTTGCTCAGGTACACCGGCTGATTGTGTTAAAATGGCAAAAAATGTAATTTTAAATCGTACGCCAGATTTATGTGTTTCAGGAATTAATCACGGTGCAAATTCATCAATTAATGTTCTTTACTCTGGTACAATGAGTGCTGCTGTAGAAGCTGGTATTGAAGGGATTCCCGCAATAGGTTTTTCGTTATTAGATTTTGATTGGCATGCCGATTTTAGAGCCGCTAAAAAATATATAGAAAAAATAGTGCTGAATGTTTTATTAAACGGTTTGCCAGATGGTGTGGTATTGAATGTAAATATTCCGAAGTTAAAAGAAGACGATATTAAAGGAATACGTGTTTGTCGCCAAGCAAATGGTTTTTGGAAAGAAAATTTCGATAAACGCAAGAGTCCGTATGGGAAAGAATATTACTGGTTGTCAGGAGAGTTTGTAAACAGAGATAAAGGACAAGATACCGATATTTGGGCTTTAGAAAACGGATTTATTTCAATGGTTCCTGTGCATTTTGATATGACGGCGCATCATGCAATTCAAAAATTAAACTCATGGGACATATAAGTAAAGAAATTGTAATAGGCGTTTTAACATCTGTAGTAGCAACATTGTGTGGTCTTTTTATTTATTTAGAATTTATATCGGACGATACAATGACGGAAACATTCAACAAAGTAATCGAGGGCGGTGTTTTAGGACCTGTTTTGGCACTGGCTGCAATCCCTAATTTATTTGTTTTTTGGGTGTTTTTAAAAAAGAATCAAGATTACAGAGCAAGAGGAGTTTTAATGACAACAATTATTATTGCCTTAATAACACTTGTTTTAAAATTTATATAACAATTACGATTCATGAAATATTACATTCTTGTAGGCGAAGCTTCGGGTGATTTACACGGTGCTAACTTGATGAAAGCTTTATTAAAAGAAGATCCAGCTGCTGAAATACGTTTTTGGGGAGGTGATTTAATGCAAGATGTGGGCGGAACACTCGTAAAGCATTATAAAGAACGTGCTTTTATGGGGTTTTTAGAAGTGTTATTGAATTTAAGAAAGATACTAGGTATGATGTCTTTTTGTAAAAAAGATATTGCTAATTTTAAGCCAGATGTGTTAATTTTAATTGATAATTCAGGGTTTAACCTTCGGATAGCAAAATGGGCAAAAGAACAAGGCTTTAAAACCAATTATTACATTTCTCCACAAGTTTGGGCAAGTAGAGCTGGCAGGGTAAAAGATATTAAACGCGATGTTGATGCTATGTTTGTAATCCTTCCGTTTGAAAAAGAATTTTATCAAAAATATAATTACGATGTGCATTTTGTAGGGCATCCACTAATAGACGGAATTGCAGGAAGAAAGCAAGTAAACGTAAAAGATTTTAGAGAGCAGCATAATTTAGGTAACAAAGATATTATTGTTTTGTTACCGGGAAGTAGAAAGCAAGAAATAACAAAAATGTTATCAGTAATGCTTTCTTTAGTAGACGATTTTTCTAATTACCAATTTGTGGTTGCCGGAGCGCCGAGTCAGCCTTATGAGTTTTATAAAGAATTTATAGGTGAGTCTAACGTTAAGTTTATTAACAATAAAACTTACGATTTATTAAGTATTTCGCATGCAGCTTTAGTAGCATCAGGAACGGCAACTTTAGAAACAGCATTATTTAAAGTGCCGCAAGTTGTTTGTTATAAAGGAAGCAATATTTCATATCAAATAGCAAAACGAATTATTACTTTAAAGTATATTTCGTTAGTGAATTTAATTATGGATAAAGAGGTGGTGACTGAGTTGATTCAGAATGATTTTACAAAAAAAAATCTAGTAAGTGAGCTAAAGCATATTTTAGACACTAAACACCGAGAAGAATTGTTTTTGTCGTATTTCGATTTAGAACAAAAATTAGGTGGTAAAGGAGCTTCTGAAAAAACAGCAAAATTAATTGTAAGCGGGTTTCAATAATGTATGTCCTCTCGAGTACAGTCGAGAGATGTGAAAAAAGGAGTAGAGTTGAATCTCGACTGCACTCTATTTAACAGAGGCATAATAGAATGAAAGAGATTACGTCGTCATTCATTCTTCGTAATGACAAGCTTTAAGAAATAATGAAGATATATGCACGTCATTGCGAATAAAATGAAGCAATCTTTATATTATCAAAGGTAGATTACTTTGTCATTGCGGTAGATAACGAAGCAATCTGTTAGATTATAAACTAAAAACATGATAAAAAAATCAATTTACATTTTACTTTTTTCTTTTTTAATGATTTCGTGCGGATCATCAAAAAATATAAGTGCTTATAAAAAGCCTAAAAAAGTAAAGAATAATTCAGTTAGTTCAAGTTCACTAAATAACCCAACAATTGCAGATAAAGTTGTTTGGACAGCGGTAACTTATAAAGGTGTTCCATACAGGTATGGAGGGATGACTAAAAGAGGTATGGATTGTTCTGGTTTAATTTATACATCTTTTAAACAACGCAATGTTACCGTTCCAAGAACATCTGGAGAGTTGTACCGTAAAAGCCGTGATATTTCTTTGCGTAAAGTGAAACGAGGAGATTTATTATTCTTTAAAACTTCTAGAAAAAGAGGTAAAGTTAATCACGTTGGTTTGGTAACATCTATAGATAACGGTAATATTAAGTTTATCCACTCAACAACTTCTCGCGGAGTTCTTGTTACTTCGCTGTATAGTGATTACTGGAAAAAAGCATTTATAAAAGCTAAAAGAATTTTATAAAAAATGAACAAAAACCTGCTTTTATTTATTTTAATTATAGTGTTTATTATTTTTAGGTTTTCAATTCAAGGAAACGATAAAATACCAAAAACTAAAATTAATAAATTATTAGAAATAGCCAATTCATATGCAGGTGTTTCTTATAAAGCGGGTGGAACAACCAAAAACGGAATGGACTGTTCGGGGCTCGTAAACACGTCGTTTAAACAAGTTGGTGTTAAATTACCACGTTCATCAAAAGCCATGAGTGTTAAAGGGAAAGAGATTGCTTTAATTGATGTGAGAGTAGGGGATTTACTTTTTTTTGATATTGCACGTTTAAAAGGCGAAATAAACCATGTTGGCTTGATAACTTTAATAGAGAATGATGAAATATTTTTTATGCATTCTACCACATCAAAAGGCGTAATCACTTCTTCCATGAATGAAATTTATTGGAAAAATGAGTTTGTGAAAGCAAAACGGGTTTTATAGTTTATATTATTTAGAAATCGTTAATTATTTTTATTATAAAAGTCTTTGTAATAAGCTAAGCCTACAATGATTCTTTTCACTTCTCAAGGTAATATTTTTTCAAATTTAACTTCAATGTGGTGCAAATTTTTATGTATCTCTTCATAACATTTTGTAGCTAGTATTACTAACAATTCTAATTCACTCCAATATACGTCTTCAAGTGTCTTGTTTGGTTCATTGTGAGCATATACCTTATCCCTTAAGTTTACCACTTTAGCTATAGTTACTTCTGATTTTTGTATTTCTTGTTCTAAAAAATTAATAGACTTTATAATATCTTGTTTGTGCTTATATCCATTGTTAGAATTCAAGTTTTTTAAAAGTAGATTGTTTAAATCTGTATCATACCTTTCGTTTCTCAGTTTATTTAAAAGTATGTTTATGTTCGTTTTTTGATTTTTACTCTTCCCAAAAAATTTAGAAAGTTGAATAATAGTTATAAACTTTAATTGATAAGTATAGTGCTTAAAAAAGCTGAGTTCTTTAATAGATTCTACAGTTTTAGTGCCTTCTTTTTTAATTAAATATTTAGAGTTGTTAATTGAGATGTTTAAATCAATAATTATAAATTTTAGTTCTTTCAACCAATTATTTAATTCTTGTAGTTTCATTTATTAGCTTGTGAAAAATCGTTTAGGATATGGATAGCCATGTTATCGAAAACCAGCTATAGAACCAAAACAAAAAAGCAACCTCTAATGAGGTTGCTTTTTATAAATTTATTATTGAAAGAATATTAATTCAATACATCCCACAATTTATCCTTTAGTTCTTGTAAGCCTAATTGGGCTACAGACGAAATAAACAAAGCATCAATACCTTCAGGTAAATCTTGTTTAATTTCTTCTTTTAATTCGTCATCTAACATATCTGATTTAGAAATAGCTAACAAACGATCTTTATCTAATAATTCAGGATTGTGTTTACGTAATTCGTTCAGTAGAATCTCATATTCCTTTTTAATATCATCACTATCTGCAGGAATTAAGAAAAGTAAGGTTGAGTTACGCTCAATATGACGTAAGAAATAATGTCCTAATCCTTTTCCTTCAGCCGCTCCTTCTATAATTCCAGGAATATCTGCTACCACAAAACTTTTATGATTACGGTGTTCTACAATACCTAAATTTGGTTTAAGAGTTGTAAAAGCATAATCTGCAATTTTTGGTTTTGCTGCTGTAATTACAGATAATAAAGTAGATTTACCTGCATTAGGGAAACCAACTAAACCAACATCAGCTAATAATTTAAGTTCTATTCGAAACCATCCATCTACACCATCTATACCAGGTTGTGCATAACGCGGAGCTTGGTTTGTAGATGATTTAAAGTGCCAGTTTCCACGACCACCTTTACCACCTTCTAATAAGGTAATGTCTTGATTATGTTGAGTAACTTCGTATAAAATTTCGTCTGTATCGGCATCTCTAATAATGGTTCCTAATGGCACAGGTACAATAATATCCTTTGCATCGTGACCAGTGCTACGACTTGCACTACCATCTCCACCAGATTCTGCTCTAAAGTGACGTTTAAATTTTAAGTGAAAAAGTGTCCACATACTTTTATCGCCACGTAAAATAATATGACCTCCACGACCACCATCACCCCCATCAGGTCCACCTTTAGTAATAAATTTCTCACGATGTAAGTGTACTGATCCTCGACCTCCTTTACCAGAAGATGCGTAGATTTTTATATAGTCAACAAAATTTCCTTCAGTCATTGTTTCAAATATTTAAAGAAAAAGAGATTTCCTTTTCTTTATGTAAATTATAATGTATCAAATACGTCAGATAAACGTTGGGTAATCTCTTCGATAGAACCTACACCGTTTACCCCGTAATAATTACCTTGTTCTTGGTAATAGTCTTTTAAAATAGCTGTTTTAGTATTGTACTCGTTAAAGCGATTTCTAATTTTACTTTCATCAGTATCATCAGTCCTTCCGCTTGTTTTGCCTCTTTCTAATAAACGTTCAACTAATAAATCTTCAGAAACTTCTAAAGCAACCATTCCGTTTATGCGTTCTTTTTTTTCAGCTAAAAAAGCATCTAAAGCTTCGGCTTGAGACTCTGTTCTAGGAAAACCATCAAAAATAAATCCGTTTGCATCTGTATTTTTTTCTACTTCTGCTTTTAACATATTAATGGTTACTTCATCCGGAACTAAATTTCCGTCATCCATATAGGTTTTAGCAAGTAAGCCTAGTTCCGTTTTATTTTTGATATTGAAACGGAAAACATCACCAGTAGAAATATGAACTAAATTATATTTTTCTTTTAATAAATCGGCTTGTGTTCCTTTTCCGGCACCTGGAGGGCCAAATAATACGATGTTTTTCATTTTAGGTTGTGTTGTTAATTGGTAAATAGCAGGCAAGTTTCTACCGTAACCTTTGTAATCTAATCCGTACCCAACAATAAATTTATCTTCAATACTTTTTCCGATATAATTTATAGGCAGCTCTTTTCGATATACATCTGGCTTGTAAAAAAGTGTTACTATTTTTAGTTCTTTTATGTTTTTTGTTTTGAAGATTTCGTAAATCTCCTGTAATGTTGTGCCAGTATCAATAATGTCTTCTAATATAATAACCGTACGGTTAGTTATATCTTCATTAATACCGATTAGTTTTTTTACATTATCTGTTGATGTTGTTCCTTCGTACGAAGCTAATTTTACAAAACTAATTTCACAATCGCCTTTGTATGCACGTAAAAAATCGGCAGTAAAAACAAAGCATCCGTTCAAAATACCAATAAATAAAGGAACTTCATTTTTAGGTAAATCAGCTTTTACTTGTTGCGCTAATTTTTTAGCAATCGTTGAGATTTCATTTGAAGAAATGAATTCTTTAAAGTATAAATCGTGGAGTTTTGTAATTTTCATCAGACTGCAAAGATAGTTGCTTGATTGTAAATGAAAAAACCGTTTTGAATATTATTCAAAACGGTTTTTGTAATCTATATAAGAATGTTACTCTTTGTCTTCTTTTTTAGAAGCATCAAACATAATTGGTGTTGCTACGAATAATGATGAATACGTACCTACAACTACACCTACGATTAATGCGAACATAAATCCTTTAATAGAATCTCCTCCAAAGAAAAAGATAGCTAACATTACTAATAATGTAGTTAAAGAGGTGTTTATTGTTCTTCCTAAAGTACTACTTAATGCTTTGTCTACTAAACCAGCAGTAAATGTTTTGCTTTCTCCTGCATATTCTCTAATTCTATCGAAAATTACCACGGTATCATTTAATGAGTATCCAACAACTGTTAAGATAGCTGCGATAAATGATTGTCCGATTTCCATATCAAAAGGCATGAATTTGTAACAGATAGAAAATACTCCTAATACTACTAATACATCGTGGAATACTGCTGCTACTGCACCAATAGAGTAAGACATTTTTCTAAAACGTAATAAGATATATAAGAATACTACAAGTAATGAACCGATTACTGCCCATAATGCAGATTTTTTAATATCATCAGCAATGGTTGGCTCTACTTTCATGTAGCTCATAATTCCGCTACCAGCTTTTTCGAATCCAGGTTTAAAGTCTTCGTAAGAAGTTGTACCTAAATAAGATTTTAATCCGGTGAATAAAGTATTCTGAACTTGTTCATCAACCTCAGTACCTTCTTCATCAATTTTAAAAGCGGTAGTTATTTTTAATTGATTATCTGAACCGTAGGTTTTAACCTCAGGAGCAGTTTCAAAAGCACCTTGTAAGGCAGCAGCAACTTCAGTAGCGTTCATTGGCTGATCGAAACGAACAACATAAGAACGACCTCCTTTAAAATCTACTCCTTGCTTTAACCCTAAAGAAAAGATAGAAACTAAACCAGTAAGAATAAAGACTCCTGAAATGATGTAAGCTAACTTACGTTTCTTTAAGAATTCGATATTGATATTGTTAAACCAGTTTTTAGAAATATTTGTATTAAAAGTTAAGTTTGCTTTTTTATTAACAGATCCGTCTATAAATAAACGAGTAATAAAAATTGCAGTAAATAAAGAAGTTGCAATACCTAACATTAAAGTATAAGCAAAACCTTTAATTGGTCCTGTACCAAAAACAAATAAGATAAGACCTGTTAAGAAAGTTGTAATGTTTGCATCGATAATTGCAGATAAAGCTCCTTTAAAACTAAATCCTTCGCTAACTGCTGTATCTAAACCTTTACCACCTCTTAAGGCTTCTTTAATTCTTTCGAAAATAATTACGTTTGCATCTA
>CAXHZZ010000088.1:0-8023 GCA_964021635.1 uncultured Tenacibaculum sp. | reverse complement strand
ATTGATTTTTTCATTTTAAAATAATTTATAAAATTGATTAAACCCTTGATCATTTAAAGACACTCAAGGTTTATGTCTATTCTTCGCGAAAGAATGTTTATTTAATAATATTTCGTAGTTGATAGAAAAAACGTTCTATCAAACGTAAGTCTTCCGTTATAATATCTGCAGTTCCTTTCATTTCTTGTCTGAAAGAAATTGTTTTGTTATAGGTGGTTTTTAAGTCTTGAGGTAGTTCTACATCTATTAAGTAATTACCTTCTTCATCAGGTAATTGAGATATAGATTTTATAGTTCCATTTAGTTCACCAAATTCATCAGCAGGATAATTTGATAATTTTATATGAACCTTTTGGCCTTTTTTTATTTTACCTGAGTTTGCAGCCGGAGCCTTTATTTTACCAATAAACGAATTATCTTTAGTAGGGATAACTATAAATATTAAATCGCCTGTTTTTACTGTTTGGTTTTTGTTCCAGAATGATAAAAACGAAATTTCACCATCAATAGACGAACTTAAAGCATATTGCTTCTCCCAGTCTTTAATTGATTTTTTTAAGTATAAAAATGATTGAATGGCTTTCTTTTTTAAGCGCATATCACTTTGAGTTTTTTTGATAGAAGTACCTTCTAAATTTTTAGTAGAGTTGTTAATCAACTCTCTAATTTGTGAAATTGAAGATTCTAAGCTTTTATAAGACCTTTTAGATTGTAAAAACTCTATTTCTTTTTGTTCTTTTTCTTTAGCGGAAATAACACCTTGTTGAAACATTTTTTTGCTTCGATCAAGATCTATTTGTTTAAATTCTAATTCCTTTTTGTTAAGTTCTTTTTGCGAGATTAAAATTTGTAATCGCCCTTTAGCTTCAATTACCGACATTCTGTTGGCGAAACTTTCAGATTTGTAAGGGGTTAGTTTTTTATTTAAAATATATTCAGAATAATCGTTTTCAAATTGAGAAAAACTAGCCGTAATATCTCCTAAAACAAGTGGAGGTAATTTATCAACAGGAAAAGAAAACGTTTTTTGATTTCTATCAATAGTATCTACAATGCTTTTTAATAGTAAAACATCTTTATAAGAGGCGCTGTTTTCTATAACAGCCAATATATCGTTTTCAGAAACATTTTTACCTTCGTTTGTTAAAAATACCTCAAATTGTCCTGTAGATTTTGCATATATTTTTTCAGGAGGAAAAGAGGTTGTTACCATTACTTGTGAAGAAATAACATCTGGGTATTTTACAAACCAAGTTATAAACAACAACATAATAATTAAGGATAAAAGCAACGTGTTACCCCAACGGATCATCCAATTAGGTACATAGCTCAATATTTCTTGAACTTCTTCGCTTCGTATTTCTATGTTTTGATTATTATTTGGCATTTTAAAGCTTATTTTTTTTTATTAAATAGCTTTCTAATTCTTCTTCTGGTAGAATAGGACTATCATTATTAATAACTTTTCCATATTTATTTATAATCATATATCTTGGAATTGTGTTTAGTTGATTTTCTTTAAAGAATAAGGCATTAGGATAGTTGTTGATCATAAAGTTGTTACTTGTACTTAAATTATTAACTGTTAAATGTTTTTTCCAAGCATTGTAATCTGAATCAATAGATAAATAGATAAAACCAATTTTTGATTTATTTTTAATTCTTTTTTCAATACTTAAAATTTCTGGTGTTTTTTTCAAACAAGGAAAGCACCATGTTGCCCAAAAATCAATAAAATAAATTTCCTTTTTTGATTTTAATAAATGTTTTTTTAAAGTCGATGTTTTTTTATTAAAACTAGTAATTTGAATATCATCTGTTTTTTTGTATGAATCTTCTGTTATTAAGTATCTATTTTTGATTTCGTAATACGAAGAAGTATCTTTTGTTACTTCTAAATATTGATCTAAATATTTTCTAAACTTATTCTTAGGAATTTCTTTTAATGTTTTGATAAGATAAGTTTTTAATAAATATTCTTTATTTTTTTTTGTAAAAGGGGTATTTGAAATGGAGTCAAATACTGATGTATTATTTGTTTTATTATTTATTTTAAATTTCTTAGCTGCATAATTCAATAAAAAATTTTGGAAAAAAGCGTGTTGAATTAACTCATCTTTTTTTAAATAAGGTTTTAATTTACTTAAAGTGCTTTCATGAAATAGAAAAGAAAAATATTTATTTAAGATAAGATTAATAGAGTCAAAAGTAATTCTATCCTTATGTAAATTATATTCAATTTTTGAGATAAATTTATTGTCACTTAAAGAATCTAATATTCGAGATTCTAAGCTTATGTTTTTTTTGTATTCTAAATAAGTACTGTAAAAAAAATCATTATTAATATCTCTATTTTCTGTTATGGCAGAGATAATTTTATAACCTATGTCATCTGAAATATATTTTTTTTTTCTGTTAATTTTTGATATATATTGTATATTTAAATTCGTTTTTTTATTGTTTGAGTAATATGGGATTCCGTCTTTACTGGAATAAGTGATTGTATCTCCTGGGGATAATGAAAAATAATAGTAGTCTAAATTATAATTATGTTTTAGAGTAATGGGTGTTTTAGAGTAAATGAGAATAGTATCTTTATAGTCTTTATTAGTATTAAAAATAATACTAGTAGTTTCTTTTTGTAATGAATTATATGTTACTATTGGACTATATTTAGCTGTAAGAGTGTCGAAAGGAGTCTTATTGTATATAGCTATTACGCTGTCTTTTAGGTTGGTATTGTAGATGATAACTATTTTGTTTGATTTTATTTCATTGGAACTATTTTTAGAAGAACAAGAAAATAATAAAATTATGATAGAGAAATATATTATTTTATTCATTAATATAATTTTAATTAGTTATTATTTTGTTGGTTTAATTATTAAACGAATTAGTATATGTATTAACTTAACTTATTTAAGACAATTTTCATAAATAATTAAAATCCAGTTAAAATTAAACCAAATTATCTATGTATTTAATTGAAATAGTTTATTAAAAGAGAGTGTTAGCCATATTATAGCTTTACACTCTCTTTTTTGTTTTTTATAACCAAGAGGCTGTATCACAACTACTGCAACACCATTGCAAGCTGTCTCCTTGATCCATTTTTTTTATAGCGTTATCTATATTACTTCTACTTAACCCGTTCCAAACAGATCCATTAATTCTAACCGAACATGTTCCGCGGCCTCCATTAATTTGTTTTTGTTCTGCTTTATTTAAAGCTTCCCCTAAGTTTAAGATTGATTTTTTCATAATTTAATTTTTATTAAACCTTGGTTCCTCCTTATAAAGAACCAAGATATCTATTTGTTTTTTTTAAACACGTTTTTAATTTCTTATGCCATCATCAAAAGCTATACAGAATGGTGTTGCACCATTAGGGCATAGTTCATTACAAGGTACTTTTGCTATTAATAAAGGAGGATTAGTTCCTGGTTGAAAACAGCTACCTATTGGGTATTGAAACCCAAATCCTCCATTAATTTCTTTTTGTGCTGCTTTATTTAAAGCTTTTCCTAAGTTTAAGATTGATTTTTTCATTTTAAAATAATTTATAAATTGATTAAATCCTTGAAGTATTTAAAGACACTCAAGGTTTGTGTCTATTCCTCGCGAGAGAATGTTTTGTATATTTTATTTACCTAAGTCAAGTTGATTTTTAACAAGATGATAATAACTTCCGTTTAATTTAATAAGTTCTTCATGAGAACCTTTTTCGATGATTTTCCCTTTATCTAACACTACTATTTGATGTGCATTTTTTACCGTACTTAATCGATGTGCAATAACAACAGCGGTTTTATTAGAAAAAAACTCATTTAGTTTTCCCATAATTACCTTTTCGTTATTAGCATCTAAAGCAGAAGTAGCTTCATCAAAAAATAAGAATTTAGGGTTTTTATACACAGAACGAGCAATTAATAATCGTTGTTTTTGCCCAGTGCTAAGTCCGTTACCCTCACTACCAATTTTAGTGTTATATCCTAAAGGAAGTGCTTCTATATAATCAGCAATGTTTGCTACGTTAATAGCGTGGGTTAATTTTTCTTTATCTACATAATCTTCACCAACAGCAATATTTTTAGCAATAGAATCATTAAAAATATAGCCTTCTTGCATTACTACGCCGCAGTTTCTTCGCCATTCTTTTGGTGAAATATTTTTAAGATTAAAATTGTTAATCATAATATCACCTTTGTTAACTTGGTAAAAACCAAGTAATAGTTTCATTAAAGTTGTTTTTCCGCTTCCACTAACACCAACTATTGCAGTGGTTTTGTTGGCTGGTATTTCTAAAGATAGATCGTTTAGTACGGGTTCTAATCCGCCAGTATATCTAAATGAGATGTTGTTTAATTTTATGGCAGCGTTTTCAGGAATGTGCGTAATTTTTTCATCTTCTGGTTTTTCTTCATCTTCCATATTATGAATTTCACCAAGTCTGTCGATTGATATTTGGGCATCTTGTACATCACGCATAAAATTAATTAACTGAGTAATCGGTCCGTTTAATTGCCCAACGATATAGCTAATCGCCATCATCATACCTAAAGTAATTTGTCCGTCGATTACTAATTTTGCAGACAAAATAGTGATGAACATATTTTTAAGTTCGTTAATAAAATTAGATCCAACACTTTGTGTTTGCTCTAAAGCTAAACTTTTGGTAGCAACTTTAAATAATCGTGCTTGCACATATTCCCAGTTCCAACGCATTCTACGTTCTGCATTATGAAGTTTAATTTCTTGCATTCCGTTAATAAGTTCAATTACTTTACTTTGTTCTTGACTTACTTGTGAAAATCGCTTGTAATCTAATTCCTTTCGTTTTTTAAAGAAAAATAATACCCATCCGAAGTATAAAACGCTCCCTATTACAAATACACCGAATATTTGTAAGCTATAATAAGCCAGTACTAAACTGAAAATAATTAGGTTAAAAAAAGAGAATAAAACGGTTAAAGAAGAAGTGGTTAATATTCGTTCGATACGTTTATGATCGTTTATTCTTTGTAATAAATCACCTGTCATGCGAACATCAAAATAGGAGATAGGTAGTTTCATTAATTTGATAAAGAAATCAGAAATTAACGAAATGTTTATTCGTGTACTTAAATGCAATAAAATCCAACTTCTAATAATTTCTAAAGAAGCTTTTCCTACAAAAAGGAATAATTGCGCGAAAAGAATGAGATATACAAAGTTTAAATCTTGATTTTTAATACCAACGTCAACAACACTTTGTGTTAAAAAAGGTAGAATAAGTTGTAGCAAACTACCAGCAAGTAGCCCAATAATAAGTTGGACTATAAATTTTTTGTATTTGAATAAGTATTTGAATATAAATGAGAATCCAAACTTTTCATCTTCTTCAAATTCTTCACTATAAAAATGAGGAGTAGGTTCTATTAATAAAGCGATACCTTCTTCTGTGTTTTCATCGGCATTGTTACCAATCCAAGATTGAATAAATTCTTCTTTACTAAAGGTGATTAATCCATGTGCAGGATCGGAGATATAGATAGTGTTTTTCTTAATTTTATAAAGTACTACATAGTGGTTTTTATTCCAATGTAGTATGCATGGCAGCGGTGCTTCTTTAAGTTTGTTGTATGATAATTTTATGCCTAAAGATTTAAACCCCATAGACTCTACAGCGTCGCTTAACCCTAGTAAACTACTTCCTTCACGAGTGGTTTCACTTAAGCTTCGTAACTGTTGTGTGTTAATGGTTTTACCATAGTGTTTGGCTATGATTTTTATACACGTAGGACCGCAGTCTTTAGCTTCTGTTTGTTGGTAATTTGGAAATTTTTTCAAGAGGAGTTTTTAATTGCATATAAATGGGGCAAACTTTATTTTTTCACCCCATAAAAATTGATAATATTTATAAAGTCATGAACCTACAGTATCATATGTGTAATTCATTAAGAATAAAATGGAGGTTGTTGAAAACAAAGAGTTTGCCCATCATTAGGTCTACATGTGTGATTAGCATTACAACATTGACCAGTAGGGCATGAGTTAGGAGAAGTACAGCGTAAACCACCTCCGTTAATTAATTTTTGTTCCGCTTTGTTTAAAGCTTTACCTAGATTTAAAATTGATTTTTTCATAATTAAAATATTTAAGGTTACTTTTGCGGCGAACATTTAAAGACACTCACCGTATATGTCTATTCTTCGCGAGAGAATTATTTTTTTAATAGATTTAATAATATTTTTTTTATTTTTTTAGAGCTGGGTCTAGGGGCATTATTATTTATTAGTTTTCCTTTGTTGTATAATAAATACCTAGGAATTGTTTTTAAATTAGACTCTAAATAAAAATTTGAATTAGGATAATTTGTCGCTAAAAAATTATATTTAAGATTAATTTTTTCTTCAGTATAAGCATTACGCCATTTGTCCTTATCTAAGTCTATAGAAATATAAATAAAAACTATATCTTCATTATTAAACTCATTTTGTAGTTTTTTTGATATGGGCATTTCATTTCTACATGGTATACACCAACTAGCCCAAAAATCGATATAAATAATTTTATTTTTATACATTAAAAATAATTCTTTTAATGTTGTTTTTTTATTATTATAATTTATTAGAAGTGTTTCAAGTTTTCTAAGGTTATTTTTCTCGTTTATTACATATTTATCATTAAAATACTTTATAAATAAAGAGTCATTATATTGATTTTTATAATTATTAAAATAGATACTAGTATTATTGTTTTTTGAAATTGCAATTTTATTCAAACAAAACTCTCTAAAGAGTTTTAGTTTTTTGTCTTTAAAAAAAAGAGGGAGAAGTTTATAAGCTTTTTCATAGTCTATATTTAGTTTTGACTCGTTTTCAATTAGAATAACTTCTTTTACAAAAGAGTTTAAATAACCATATGATATAAAAGGATCATTAAAAGCTATGTTATTTTCAAAATACAATTTTGAAATTTTTTCAAGATAATATTTATCAAGGCTTAATTTATAATGTCTAATTAGGGATGAGAAATATTTATATTTTAAAAGAGAGGTTTCACTATGATAATTAGCATCACTTATTAATTTATTATTAAATATTTTTGTAAGTATTTTTTTCTTAGTTTCAAATATTTTTTCAATAGAAGCATCTAGCTGTTTAAATTCAGAGAGATCAGATTTAATTACATCTATTTTAGGAACAATTTTATTTGTGCTTTTATTAATAGAAATAAATTTTTTGAAAAGCTTATTATGTTTCGGTAGTTGTTTCTGTAAATTATTGGTAAAAATTTTATTTAAAGGGATAGTATCATACTTTCGTTTATCCCTATTTAAAAAACTTATTTTTGTTAATTTTTTATGAATATCAATTAATAGAGTATCTGTTTTTTTACATAAAACTACGTTGAAGAAGTTATCATTTCTTATATAGAGTTTAAGATATTTTTCTGTTTTAAAAACAAGAGTATCTACCTCTTTTTTTGAATTTATATTTATTTTGTTAAAGTTTTTAACATTAATACCTGATCCAATATTTGTATCAATTTTGTCTTTGTTGTTTATGATAATAACAATACTATCTGTTGTTTTTTTGGAAAAGGTTTCTTTTCTGGAAGAACAAGAAATAATTAGGAATATTAATAAATAAAGGTAATTTTTCATAAATATAATTTTTTAATTAGACGATTACATTTTATAATCGCCTAATTAATTAAAATTTAACAACTAGTATAACACCAATGACTAAAAGTTTCTCCACCACCACCACCAAGGTTATCAAAACTATTACCTAAAAGCTCTTTGGCTTGAGCTTATGTTTTTCCACAAGATCTATATTGGTATCCATCGTTATAGGTTATTGTGTTATAGTAACCATCTGATTTATATAGATCTACGTTAATTTATTTTTGTTCCGCTTTATTTAAAGTTTTTCCTAAATTCAAAATTTGTTTTTTCATAATTAAAACATTAAAGTTACTTTTGCGGTGAACATTTAAAGACACTCACCGTATGTGTCTATTCTTCGCGAGAGAATAT
>CAXHZZ010000087.1:0-8122 GCA_964021635.1 uncultured Tenacibaculum sp. | reverse complement strand
ATCCTTTTAAGCTAGCTTTCATAAACTCAGTATTCATACGAGCAATGTTTTCTAATGAAATTCCTTTCGGGCATTCAACTTCACAAGCTCCTGTATTTGTACAGTTACCAAAACCTTCGGCATCCATTTGTGCTACCATGTTTAATACACGATCTGTAGCTTCTACTTGCCCTTGTGGTAATAAAGCATATTGCGATACTTTAGCTCCAACAAATAACATTGCAGAAGAATTTTTACAAGTTGCAACACACGCACCACAACCAATACAAGTTGCTGCATCCATTGCTTTGTCTGCTGCTTCTTTAGAAATAGGAATTGAGTTGGCATCTTGTGTATTACCAGAAGTATTTACCGAGATATAACCACCCGCGTGTTGAATTCTATCAAATGCTGATCTGTCTACCGTTAAATCTTTAATTACAGGAAATGCAGCTGCTCTAAATGGTTCTATCGTTATAGTATCTCCATCTTTAAACATACGCATGTGTAACTGACAAGTAGTAACACCACGATCAGGACCATGTGCCTCACCATTAATATACATAGAACACATACCGCAAATTCCTTCACGACAATCATGATCAAAAGCAACAGGTTCTTCACCTTTGTTAATAATCTGTTCGTTTAAAACATCCATCATTTCTAAGAAAGACATGTGTTCAGAGATGTCGGTTACTTTATAATCGACCATTTTCCCTTTATCACTTGCGTTTTTTTGACGCCAAATTTTAAGTGTTAAATTCATAATATCCTCTTATTTGTATGAACGTTGTTTTAATTCAATATCGTTAAACTCTAATTCTTCTTTATGTAAAATTGCATCAGCTGGTTCTCCTTTATACTCCCAAGCTGCTACATAAGCATAATCTTTATCATCACGTTTAGCTTCTCCTTTTTGTAATCCATCTAACTCAACAGATTCTTCTCTAAAGTGTCCACCACAAGACTCATTTCTATTCAATGCATCTTTAGCAAATAATTCTCCTAATTCTAAGAAATCAGCAACTCTACCTGCTTTTTCTAATTCAGGATTCATTTCATTAGCATCACCAGGAACTTTAACATTTTTCCAGAAATCTTCACGTAAAGCTTTAATTTCTGTCATTGCTTCTTTTAAGCCTTTTTCGTTTCTGGCCATTCCACATTTTTCCCACATGATATTACCTAATTTTTTATGGTAATAATCTACTGAGTGTTCTCCTTTATTATTGATAAAAAAGTTAATCTTATCGGTTACTGCTTTTTCAGCTTCTTCAAATTCTTTAGAATCAGTAGAGATTTTTCCTGTTCTAATATCTGCAGATAAATAATCTCCAATTGTATAAGGTAATACGAAATAACCATCAGCTAAACCTTGCATTAGGGCAGATGCACCAAGTCTGTTTGCGCCATGATCAGAGAAATTTGCTTCTCCAATACAGTACAATCCATCTACGGTAGTCATTAAATTGTAATCAACCCAAACACCACCCATTGTATAGTGTGTTGCAGGATAAATCATCATCGGAGTTTCATATGGATTCTCATCAACGATTTTTTCATACATCTGAAATAAGTTTCCATATTTAGCTTCAACTATAGCTTTCCCTAAATCATAAACTTCTTTAGAAGTTGGATTGGTTATGTGTTTTAATTTAGCTTGTTCTTTACCATATCTATCAATTGCAGAAGCAAAATCTAAATACACAGCTTCTCCTGTTGCATTTACACCATAACCAGCATCACAACGCTCTTTAGCTGCTCTTGAAGCAACATCACGAGGCACTAAATTACCAAATGCAGGATATCTTCTTTCTAAATAATAATCTCTTTCATCTTCAGACAAATCAGTTGGTTTTTTACGACCTTCTCTAATTGCCATTACATCTTCCATATTTTTAGGAACCCATATACGACCATCATTTCTTAAAGATTCTGACATCAACGTTAATTTTGATTGATAATCTCCAGAACGCGGAATACATGTTGGGTGAATTTGTGTATAACAAGGATTTGCGAAATACGCTCCTTTTTTATGTATTTTCCAAGCTGCAGTTGCGTTAGATCCCATTGCGTTAGTTGATAAGAAATATACATTTCCGTATCCACCAGAAGCAATAACAACAGCGTGTGCCGAGTGACGTTCTATTTCACCAGTAATTAAGTTACGAGCGATAATTCCACGAGCTTTTCCATCAACTATAACAACATCTAACATTTCATGACGATTGAACATTTCAATCTTACCACGAGCAATTTGACGGTTCATTGCAGAATAAGCACCTAATAATAACTGTTGCCCGGTTTGTCCTTTCGCATAAAAAGTACGAGAAACTAATACTCCACCAAACGAACGGTTATCTAACAAACCACCATAATCACGTGCAAAAGGAACCCCTTGTGCTACACATTGATCAATAATATTTGCCGAAACCTCTGCCAAACGGTGTACGTTTGCTTCACGAGAACGGTAATCTCCTCCTTTTACAGTATCGTAAAATAATCTGTAAAATGAATCTCCATCACCTTGGTAATTTTTTGCTGCATTAATTCCACCTTGTGCTGCAATTGAATGCGCTCTACGAGGAGAATCTTGATAAGCAAAAGCTTTTACGTTGTAGCCTAATTCAGCTAAGGTTGCTGAAGCAGAACCACCTGCTAATCCTGTACCAACGACAATAACATCAATGTTACGTTTGTTAGCTGGATTTACTAAATCGATATGATTTTTATAATCTGTCCATTTATCTTTTAATGGACCTTTTGGTATTTTTGAATCTAAAGCCATACTTGTTTCGTATTAATGATTGAAATGGTGAAATAATGCAATAATGATAAACCCTACAGGAATACCAATGGCATAAATTTTACAGAATGTTTTCAATCCTTTAGTGTATTTGTTGTTTGCTCCAACCGATTGGAAAGCCGAAGTAAACCCGTGTAATAAGTGCATTGCTAAAAATACAAATGCTAAGATGTAGGCTCCTACTCTAATAGGGTTTACAAATTTGTGTTGTAATTCTTCAAAGTATCTAAGTCCGCTATCAGCCACATTCGGATCGATAAGACCAGACATGTCTCCTTTAATAAATTTTGTGTTTAATTCTGGAAACCAGAAATCGATAAAGTGTAATACTACAAATGCTAAAATTGCAATACCAGACCAAATCATGTTTCTACTCATCCAAGTAGAATTTGCGCCTCCGTTATTTTTAGCATAGCTTATTTTACGAGCACTGTTGTTTTTTAATTCTAAGACGAATCCCATTACAAAGTGAAAAACTACACCAAAAATTAAGACAGGTTGCATTACATATTGAATTAACGGGTTGGTTCCCATAAAATGAGATAACTTGTTAAATGTTGCTCCGTTGTCCGGAAAAATTGAAGTGATGTTTATTGCAAAATGTTGTAATAAAAAGAACATCAAGAAGAACGCCGAAAGTGCCATGGCAAATTTTCTTCCAATAGAAGATTTTAATAATCCCATTATTTTATTTATTTATTAAAAAATATATATAACACAAATTTAAGCTATAACTACTAGCCGAACAAACTATCTTATTTTTTTTGTAGAATATTTAGAATGTGTTTAAATAAAATCTCCCTTTTTTTAATGTTTATTTAAATTCTCTTTATGCTATTCTAATTCTCCTTTTTGATTAAGAAAAGTGAATATTTTTTTATCAACTTCAGAAATCATTTGAAGATCTTTAAAATTTAACCATCGTATTTCTTCAATTTCATTACTAGCTTTTAACTCTCCAGAATATTTAGCTTTGTAGCAAGTCATAATTACATTTATTCCTTGTTTCTCTCCGTCTGATTGTGCTGAGAAAGTGCCTATATATTCTGAGGTATCTGGTAATATTTTAACACTTAATTCTTCAAATACTTCTCTGATAAGGGTTTGTTCATCATTTTCATTACTTTCTCGTTTGCCGCCAGGAATGTAATATTTAGTTTTACCTTTAGATAGTGTGCTTAAAATCTTTCCATCTTTAATTTCAATAAAGGCTATTTTATCTATTTCTTTGTTGCTTTTCATCGTAAAAAAAACTATAAATAGATTAAAACCATTTCTTTTTCTTGAAAAATATAAGCATGGCAACAGCAACTATTATCATTACAATCCACATGATAAAATAACTATACTTATAAGTAAGTTCTGGCACATATTCGAAATTTGTACCATAAATACCTGCGATAAAAGTTAAGGGAATAAAGATTACAGAAAACACCGTTAAAAACTTCATAATATCGTTTAACTTACTACTAATTGTTGTGTGATATACGTTTAATTGGTCAGATAAAATTTCACGGTAGCTGTCTGTAGCATCGTTTGCTTGACTTATATTATCTTCAAGTTCTTTAAAGTGAATGTAAGTACTTTCTGTTATAAAATCAGAGTCAGTTTTTGCTAATGAGAAAATCATTTCCTTCGCTGGTTTTATGTTCTTTCTTAAAAAATTTAACTCTCGTTTGTAGTTATTTATTTCTGTAATAATATCTTTACTTGGGTTTATTAGTAAATTCTCTTCAAGAGTTTCTATTTTTTCACCTAAAACACTAATTACATGTAAATAATTATCAACTACAATATCTAATAGTGCAAAACTTAAATAATCAGTTCCACCGTTTCGTATTCTTTTTTTTTGTTTTCTTATTCTTTCTCTTACAGGCTCAAATACATCTCCTTTTTGTTCTTGAAACGACATTAACACCGTTTTTGTAAGAATTAAACTTAGGTTTTCAACAACTGTTTTACCTTGGTTTTCATCTAACATTAACATCTTAATAGATATTAATGTGCAATTGTCATATTCTATAACTCTAGGTCTAGCTTCAGTATTTAAAACCTCAGGTAGCACTAAAGTATCAAGTTTAAAAGCAGTTGTTATCTCTTGCATTATAGATGTGTTATGAAGCCCATCTACATTAATCCACGTAACAGTTTCTTTGTGCTGAAATTCACTTATTTCTTTTACTGTTTTGGCAGTGTCTTCGGTTAAATTTTTAGAATCAAAATCAATAATTCTAAGTGAAATTTGATCTGTTTTTTTTTCTCCTCTAAAGATTAAATCATCAGGAGCAAGGCCAATTTCTTTTTTATTTTTTTTAATAAATCGTGTCATATTATTATTGTACTACACTCAAGTAGTTCCTTGAAATAAATAATTATTTAATAGAATAATGATTGAAGTGATAGCGAAGTTATTAGAAAATAATTTAGAAAACAATCTTATTTAAAAATTTAGCTAATTCTTTTGGTTTCTCTAAGGGAGCCATGTGCCCGCAGTTTTTAATGTTAATAAATTCACCTTTTTGTAATTTATTAGCAAAAACTCTTATGCTCTTAATAGGAATGAAATGATCATTTTCAGCAGCAATAAAAACGATAGGTATATTTAGTTTTAAAATTTGATTTGAGATATCTAGCCTTGCAGATGTAGCTTTTAATTGACGAATTAAAACTGTTTTACCCAAATCGGCATCCATTTTTTTTATTACAGAGATAATTTCTTGATTTTGATGATTATCAGAATGTAAAAAATGTTGAATTCTTGATTTTGAAATTCCGTTATACTTATGTTCTTCTAAGAAAGAAATAGTACTTTTTCTTAGCGCTATTTCTTTTTCATTTAACCTGGTTGTATTTGCTGCAATTATTACTAATTTTTTTATTTTTTCTGGATAATGAACAGCAAAATTTAAAGCAGAAAATCCGCCCAAAGAAAACCCAATAATTATGGCAGGAGTTTTAATTTCAGCTACTATTATTTCATTAATTTCATCAAAAGAAGTTGCCGAAGTAATATCAATATAAATGGGTATTATATTTTTTAATTTAGGAAATACAAATTGCCATAAATCAATTGTACACATTGTGCCAGAAATAAAATATACTTTTTGCATTTATTTTTTATAATTAGAATTCACCAAACATTTATTATTCTTCCATTTACCTTTTATAGACTTGGATAAAATAACTTTGTTCTTACATGTTAAAAAATTACCAGCATTATCTTTTTTTATGACTTTTAATCTACCAAAATAAATTTCATTTATAACACGATATATTAAACTTTTTTCAGAGATTCCACCTCCATTTTGGGTAAGAGAAAGTCCTACTTCATTGTTAAACAAATCCATAGTAGTTGCTATTTTATCAGGAACAACACCGTCTTCTAGTTTACGTTTTTTATAAGTTCTATAGTTTTCTTTTTCGTGTGATTTACCTAAAGAGCGTGCTGCATATTTTCCTATTTCTTGGCGTAAACTTGCCATCCAAAAAGTATGACGAAAAGCATCTACTTGTCCGCCAGCGGCATCTCCATCTAACAAGGGTGTTTTTTTTATAGAATCGGCTATTTGGCGAGCTTTTTCAGAGATTAGCAAAGCTTTTTTAGCTTTTAAAGGATGTAATATAACCCAGATTTTCTTTGGAGGAGAAAGTTCCTTGAATTTTTTCCAGTTAGATTGTGAAAATAAAGAAAAGCTAAAAAACAGCAAAACGATATATAAATAATCCTTACACAAAATAACTTTAATTTTATATCAAAGATAGCCTAGTTTTGTTAGCTAATCATATTTTTTCGACCAAGAATAAAATATTAAGAATGGCTGTTCAAGAAATAAAAACTTATAAATACAAAGATGTTTTTAAATTAGAAGAAGTAAAATTCGATAAAGCTTGTGTAGTTAATAAACCAGAACAAATAAATACGTATAAAATTTTTTGGATAAAAGAAGGAAGTGGTACTTATCACATCGATTTTGAAAGCTACTCTTTTAACGACGGTGTTATGTTTTTCTTATCACCAGGACAAATATTCTCTGTAGATTCAGAAAAAATAAAAGTAGCCTATCAATTAAATTTTATTCAAGATTTTTATTGTATTCAAACTCATGATACTGAAGTTTCTTGTAACGGAGTTTTATTTAACAATATATATGAGACACCTTTTGTTAAGCCTACAGATAAAGATGCA
Source organism: uncultured Tenacibaculum sp. (assembly GCA_964021635.1). GTDB lineage: Bacteria > Bacteroidota > Bacteroidia > Flavobacteriales > Flavobacteriaceae > Polaribacter. The sequence goes on along the minus strand of CAXHZZ010000087.1, from coordinate 1,151 downwards.
ATAAGGTTAAGTTTTATTATTGAGAGCTTAATAGATGAATTTGAAAATAATCAGACAGCACAATATGATATGTTGCAGGCCTATTTAAAACAATTTATCATTCATTCAGTTCGTATTAAAAAAGAAGATTTTATAATTAAAGAAGATGCAGAAACAAAGTTGTTTAAAGACTTTAGCTTATTAGTAGAATTAAATTTTAAGAAATTACACAGTGTGAGTGATTATGCCAATCGTTTGGGTATTTCTTCTAAGTCACTAACAAAGCATTTTCAAAAAACAAACAATAAAACTCCAAGTGATTTTATTAAGAATAGGATAATAATCGAAGCAAAGCGTCAGTTATTGTACTCAACAAAAGCTGTAAAACATATAGCTTTGGATTTAGGCTTTAATGATCCTGCTTATTTTTCTCGTTTTTTTACCAAAGCAACCGGACAATCTCCTAAGCAATTTCAAAAAGAACAATAGTGATTTTGTTTTTAATCAAAAATGATTTCAAATAGCGGGAAAGAATATTTGCGAAAAAAAAGGCATAAAAAAACTCGTAACACACAAGGGCCACGAGTTGGGGGTATTTTTTTAAGGGTATGCTATTACTTAGGGGGTTGTAACATATTGGGGATATCTTACATATAATAACACTACAAATATATAACGTATTTATTAATAGTTGATTAACCTATGTTAATAAGTGAGTTTAACCTGTGTTTTTTGTTTTTAATCAAAAGTGATTTCAAATAGCGGGAAAGAATATTTGCGAAAAAAAAGGCATAAAAAAACTCGTAACACACAAGGGCCACGAGTTGGGGGTATTTTTTAAGGGTATGCTATTACTTAGGGGGTTGTAATATATTGGGGATATCTTACATATAATAACACTACAAATATATAAGGTACTTATTAATAGTTAATTAACCTATGTTAATAAGTGGGTTTAACCTGTGTTTTTTGTTTTAATCAAAAATGATTTCAAATAGTGGAAAAGAATATTTGCGAAAAAAATGACATAAAAAAACTCGTAACACACAAGGGCCACGAGTTAGGGGTGTTTTTTTAAGGGAATGCTATTACTTAGGGGATTGTAACATATTGGGGGTATCTTACATATAATAACACTACAAATATATAACAGGTTTATCAAAATCACCTTA
>CAXHZZ010000086.1:0-8294 GCA_964021635.1 uncultured Tenacibaculum sp. | reverse complement strand
TATCTTACATATAATAACACTACAAATATATAACAGGTTTATCAAAATCACCTTAACATAGGTTAAGAAAAAAATTAAAGTCCAAGTTAAAGGAACTTTTGTCCATTTTTAAAAGAGTACTCTCGTTGCATCTTTGTAATGTAATTAGAACTAGAATATTTTGGTTCATAAAAATCAACATAATGAAAACAAGCGAAGTATATCAATGTCCTAATTGTTGGGGATATCAAGAATATGAAGAACAATTTTCAGAAAGAGAAATCTGTAATTGTAATAATCAAAATAAATAATTTTAAAAATAATCAAAATGAGTACAAGAATTAAAACTTTAAATTCGGAAACAACCACAGGGAAATCAAAAGAATTATTTGATGCAGTACAAAAAAAGTTAGGTTTTATTCCCAATCTAATTAAGGTATTTGGTAATTCACCAGCAACCTTACAAACCTATTTAAGTTTAGGTGAATTAACTGCAAGCGGAAATTTTTCTAATAAATTTAGAGAACAGTTAGCATTGGTAATTGCCGAAGAAAACGAGTGTGACTATTGTTTATCTGCACATACGGCAGTTGGTAAAATGAATGGATTAACACTTGCAGAAACAGAACAAAGCAGAAAGGGTTTAGCTTCTGATGAAAAAATACAGGCAGGTTTAAATTTTGCGCAAAGTGTTACTAAAAATAAAGGGAAAGTAAGTTCGGATGAAATAGCTGCAGCAAAAGTAGCAGGATATAACGACGGTGATATTTTAGAAATTGTTTTAAATGTTGTTTCTAATACATTAACAAATTATGTAAATCATATTGCACAAACAGAGGTTGATTTTCCTAGTGTAAAAGCAGGAGAATTCACAACAAATTCATAAACATAAAAAGATAATTGACAAATTTTAAAAATCAAATCATGAAAAAAGTAATAGCAGTAGTAGCAATTTTATTAGGTTTCGCATTAAATGCAAATGCACAAGAAGTTAAAACAGTGTCTTTAGAGCAAACTAAAGGTGAATTTACTCAAAAGAAAATGACCTTAAAAGAAGGGACGTATATTTTTGAAATAGCAAATAAAAATGTAGGTCATGATGTTGGTTTTGTTTTAACTGAAAAAGGAAAGATAGAGGCAGAGCACCATATTAAAGAAGCTTATGTAACCTCTTTAGTAAAAAACAATGCAAAATCTACAACTAAAGAAGTGGTATTAAAAAAAGGAGAATATGTATATTTTTGCCCTTTAAATCCTACACCACAATATACTTTAACGGTTGAATAATTTTTATTTAATTGTTAGTAAATTAAAAAGCCTTCGAAATTTTCGGAGGCTTTTTTTTTATGTTTGTTTGAAATGAATTAAGAATTCATAATATCTTCAATTTCGTCAGCTTCAATAGGTATGTTGCCCATTAAGTTAAAAGGCTCTCCTTTTTCTTGAATCACTAAATCATCTTCTAAACGAATACCAAAACCTTCGTTAGGTATGTAAATACCAGGCTCTACGGTAAATACCATATTAGCTTCCATGGGTTGGTGTAATAATCCGTAATCATGGGTGTCTAATCCTATATGATGAGAAGTACCGTGCATAAAGTATTTTTTATATGCTGGCCAGTTTTTATCTTCATTTTGCACATCGGCTTTATCTAATAAACCTAAACCTAATAATTCAGAGGTCATTAATTTACCAACTTCAACATGATAATCTGCCCAAATAGTACCAGGAACTAATAATTTTGTTGCATCATTTTTTACACGATTCACTGCATTATATACTTCTTTTTGACGATCAGAAAAACGACCAGAAACAGGAATAGTTCTCGACATATCTGCAGCGTAATTTGCATATTCGGCTCCAACATCCATCAAAATTAAATCTCCTGCTTTACACTGTTGATTGTTTTCGATATAATGTAATACGTTTGCATTGTTTCCTGAAGCGATAATTGGAGTGTAAGCGAATTTTTTAGAACGATTTCTTAAGAATTCATGAATAAACTCAGCTTCAATCTCATATTCCCAAACACCAGGTTTTACGAAGTCTAACACACGTCTAAAACCTTTTTCGGTAATATTGCAGGCTTGCTGCATTAAGTCTAGTTCTATCGGATCTTTTAGAGAACGTAAGCGTTGTAATATAGGATTACTTTTTGCAACAGCATGTGCTGGGTATTTTGCTAATAACCATTTCGTAAAGCGAGCTTCGCGAGTTTCGGTTTCTATAACAGCACGATAATGCTCATTGGTATTTATATAAATAGTTTCGGCAAGAGCCATCATTTCTGCAACTACTTTTTCTAAATCTTGTAACCAAAAAACAGATTTAATACCTGTTGTTGTTAATGCTTTTTCTTTGGTTAATTTTTCACCTTCCCAAACAGCAATATGTTCATTTGTTTCACGTAAAAATAATACTTCACGCAAATTTTCTTTTGGGCAATTAGGAAATAGTATTAAAATACTTTCTTCTTGATCTACACCACTTAAGAAAAATATATCGCGATGTTGCTCGAACGGAAGTGTGCTATCTGCACTTACTGGATATACATCGTTAGAGTTAAAAATAGCTAAACTATTTGGCTTCATTTGTGCCATAAAGTTTTTACGGTTTTTTATAAATAAGTCACGGTTTATAGGGTTGTATTTCATAATGCTAACAATTAAAATGTTATCAAAAATAAATAAAAGAAATATTTAATTGCGTAGCCATTTGGCACTATTTTATGTTTTTTCTAATTCTACTCATATGTCTAGTAGAAATTCCTAAAAAAGAAGCCAAATAGTGTAGCGGAACTTCTTGTAGCAGTTCAGCTTCGTTTGTTAGTAGTTTTGTGTAACGTTCTTCTGCACTAAGCGTAAGTAAATCGATGCGATAATCATCAATTAAAAAAATTTGGTTTTCAATTAAAGTATAATAAAATCGATGAAAAGCAGTGTTGTTTTCTAATAGATATTTAAAATCTTTTACCAGCATCACTTGTAAATTACAATCACTTAATGCCTTAATGTTTTTACGCGAAGGAGTTTCTTGTAAGAAACTTTTTAAGGCAGATGTACAGGAGTTTTTTAATGCTAAATACGTTGTTTTTTCTTCATCTAATATATCAATAGCGTGTTGTAAAATTCCGCTTTCAATGAAACAAAAGTATTTGCAAACTGTACCTTTTTCAACCAAAAAACTATTTTTAGTTAATGTTAGTGGTGTAAAAAAACTAAGAATCTCAGAAACTTGACTTTCAAGTTCCTGAGATTTTAATATATTTTTTATGTAAGAAGAAAAATTCATTTAAATTTTATCTTCTTCTATTTTTCTTTGGAGCTCCATCGCTTCTTCTTGAAGGATCACTAGGGCGTTCTCTTTTAGGTTTTTTGTTTGTTGCACCTCTATGTGTTGCCCCTACACCTTTCTTTTTTCCGTTTCCAGATTTCTTCTTTTGAGTTGCTGCTCTTTTAGGACCCGCAGTATCGGTAGGTTCGTAGCCTTCAATAACTTCGGTCTTTAATTTTTGCTTTAATATTTTTTCTATTTCTTTTTGATATTCTGTTTCTTCGCTACAAACTAAAGAGATAGCTTCTCCTTTTGCACCCGCTCTACCAGTTCTACCAATTCTGTGTACATAATCTTCTGGTACATTTGGTAATTCGAAGTTGATAACGTGTGGTAATAACGGAATATCAATACCACGAGCAGCTATATCAGTTGCTACTAAAACACGAATAGAATTACTTTTAAAATTAGCCAATGCTTTTGTTCTTGCAGCTTGACTTTTATTACCATGAATTGCAGCAGCAGAAACACCAGAATCAATTAATTTTTTGGTTAATTTATTAGCGCCATGTTTAGTTCTGGTAAAAATTAAAACTTGGCTCCAGTTACCATCTTTAATTAAATTGGTAACAACTTCGGTTTTTTTACCTTTATCAACAGTATATACTTTTTGAGAAACCTTATCAGCCGTTGAGTTTTGCGGAGCAGCTTCTACAGAAACAGGGTTTCTTAAAATACCAGAAGCTAATCTTTTTATTTCTGTTGAAAATGTAGCCGAAAAGAGTAAGTTTTGACGCTTTGCAGGCATAAAACTAATAATCTTGTTAATATCTCTAACAAATCCCATATCTAGCATACGGTCAGCTTCATCTAAAATAAGTACATCTATTCTTTTAAAAGACACCGCTTTTTGATCGTGTAAATCTAACAATCTACCAGGAGTAGCTACTAATATATCAACACCTTGACGTAATGTTTTTATTTGGCTGGCTGCTTTTACACCTCCAAAAACTACTGCCGATCTAATATCTAAATACTTACTATATTCTCTTACATTATCATGTACCTGAGCAGCAAGCTCTCTTGTTGGTGTTAAAACCAATGCTCTTACTGGGCGGTATTTTGGGTGTTTTGTTTCAGATAAGTATTGTAAAACAGGTAGTGTAAAACCTGCTGTTTTTCCTGTTCCTGTTTGTGCAGAAGCTAATACATCTTTTCCGTCTAAAATAGGTGGTATTGCTTTTGCTTGAATTGGTGATGGAGTATCGTATCCTTTTTCGCTGATGGCTTTTAGTAAAGCATCAGATAATCCTAAAGATTTAAATGTCATATATGTTATTTTAGAAACACTCTAAAATAAGCATCTCTTTGAACCCGCAAAGATACTGCTAATTTATTAGGAAGTATATTAAATGCAAATACAGTCTTAAAATGATGCTTTTTAAGCGTATTTAGTTTGTTTTTACATCAAAAATTAAGATTATTAGCAATTAAGAGCGCTGTCTTCTAAAAATTTAATAATGGCTTTGGCGATATTATCTTTCGTATATGCTTCAATTCCTTGTAAACCTGGCGTTGAATTAACTTCAATTAGTAAAGATCCTCTTTTTGAACGAATTAAATCAACTCCCGTAACTGGTAAGCTTAAATATTGTGCAGCTTTTATAGCCATAATTTCTTCTTCTTCTGATAAGCTTACTTTAAAACCGCTTCCGCCTTGGTGAATATTCGAGCGAAAATCATCCTCTAAGCCTTTTCGTTTCATAGACGAAACTACTTTATTACCAACCACAAATGCACGAATATCTTCGCTATTACTTTCTTGAATAAATTCTTGTAGTAAAATGTTTGCATTGGTACTATACATTGTGTCAATAATCGACTTTGCTGATTTTTTACTTTCAGCTAAAATAACACCAGCACCATGAGTACCTTCTTGTAATTTTATAATTATTGGCGCACCGCCTAACAAATCTATTTGCTCCCCTATATTTTCTGGATTTACAGAAAACAACGTATCCGGAATCGGAATATTTTTTCGGTTCATGATTTGTAACGTGCGAACCTTATTCTGAGATTGTAAAATACCTAAAGATGTAGCTGTGCTATACACGCCGTTTAGTTCAAATTCCTTAACAACTGCTGCACCATGACGTGTAGAAGAAGCTCCAATTCTTGGGATAATTACATCAGGAATATCAATAATATTTTCTCCGTTATAAATTATTTCAGGTTTCCCGTTTGTTAATTTTATAGCACATTTTAAATGATTTATAATCCTAACATTATGTCCACGGCGATTAGCTTCTTTATATATTCTTTGCGTAGAATATATTTGATCACTAACAGAAAGAATAAAAATAGTCATAGCATTGATGTTCTTAACATTACAAAGCTACTCTTTTTTTTGAGTGAAAAAAGGGAATTTTAAAAAGGCTAAAAATCAATATTTTGTTAATTTTTTTGATTTCGCATTTACTTGCAGTAATTTCATCACATCTAAACAAACAACAAATGAAAACCGTATTTACCGTTTTTGTAGCCCTTTTTACATTGGCTGCAGTAGCACAACAGCCTACCAAGGCGCAACAAACACAACAAGCATTAATCAAAAAAGAAGCTTTAACAAAAACATCTATAGTTAAAAACATTGCTTTTAAAAATATCGGGCCAACTGTAATGAGTGGTCGTGTGGTTGATATTGATGTAAACCCAAATAATACTACTGAATTTTATGTGGGTTACGCCTCTGGCGGATTGTGGTATACGAACAATAACGGAACAACATTTACACCTGTTTTAGATAGTTCGCCAACACAAAACATCGGTGATATTGCTGTTGATTGGAAAAACGAAACACTTTGGGTAGGAACCGGAGAAAATAATTCTTCTCGTTCTAGTTATGCGGGAATCGGAATTTTAAAATCTACGGATAAAGGTAAAACCTGGGTAAATGTTGGATTGACAGATTCACATCATGTTGGTAGAATATTAATCAATCCTAAAAATCCGGATGAGGTAGTAATTGGAGTAATCGGGCATTTATATTCTTCAAATAACGAACGTGGAGTTTTTAAAACCACCGATGGAGGAAAAACATGGAATAAAACCTTGTTTGTTAACGAAAACACAGGAATTATAGATGTGCAACCGGCACCAAATAACTTTAATATTTTATATGCTGCTGCTTGGGAACGCGAACGTAAAGCATGGAATTTTGATGGAAACGGAAAAAATTCTGCAATTTACAAATCTACAGATGCAGGAAATACGTGGATCAAGATTTCTGACGATAATGGTTTTCCGAAAGGAGAAGGTGTTGGAAGAATTGGTTTAGCAGTTTTTAATGAAAATACGGTGTATGCGTTTCACGATAGTCAATTCCGAAGAGAAAAAACAACCAAAAAAGAAGAGACTTCAAATGCTTTAACTAAAGAAGATTTTAAAACCATGACAATGGATGCTTTTTTAAAGTTAAAGGATAAAAAACTGAACAGCTATTTAAAAATGAATGGTTTTCAAGAAAAATACCGTGCCGAAAATGTAAAGCAAATGGTGCGTGCAGGTTCTGTAAAACCAATCGATTTAGCCAAGTATTTAGAGAATGCGAACACCTTGTTATTTGACACACCTGTTATTGGAGCTGAGGTTTTTAAAACGACCAATGGTGGTAAGTCTTGGAAAAAGACACACGATGGTTATTTAGATGATTTATATTATTCTTACGGATACTATTTTGGTGAAATTAGAGTAGATCCGCAGGACGAAAACGGAATTTATGTATTAGGAGTACCAATTTTAAAATCGAAAGATGGCGGAAAAACATTTACATCTATCAGTAAAGAAAATGTACATGCCGATCATCAAGCATTATGGGTAAATCCTAATAAGCAAGGGCATTTAGTAGAAGGAAATGACGGTGGTTTAAATATTTCTTATGATGACGGTGAAAGCTGGATAAAAGCAAATGAACCAGCGGTTGGGCAATTTTATACGGTTTATGCTGATAACCAGAAAAACTATAAAGTATATGGTGGTTTGCAAGACAACGGAGTTTGGGTAGCAAACCACAATGCAAAAATTGATAAAGGATGGAAACAGTCAGGTAAAAATCCGTACGAAAGTATAATGGGTGGAGACGGAATGCAAGTTGCGGTTGATGATCGCAATCCGAATATCGTTTATACGGGTTATCAGTTTGGAAACTATTACCGTATTGATAGAGCATCAGGAAGTCAGAAATATATTCAGCCAAAACATATGTTGGGTGAAACTCCGTATCGTTTTAACTGGCAAACTCCAATCCAGTTATCAAAACACAATCCAGATATTTTATATTTAGGAGGAAATAAATTACACAGATCATTAGATAAGGGTGATACTTGGGAGGCAATTTCGGGTGATTTAACGCAAGGCGGAAAAAAAGGAAATGTTGCATACGGAACATTAACATCAATATCTGAAAGTCCATTTCAATTCGGATTGTTATATGTTGGTTCTGATGACGGATTGGTGCATGTTAGCAAAAACGGAGGCGGAAGTTGGGAAAAAACATCAAATACATTACCACAAAATTTATGGGTAAGTCGTGTAATTGCATCAAAACATAAAAAACAAAGAGTGTATGTAACCTTAAACGGATATCGATTTGATGATTTTATAAGCTATGTGTATATGTCGGATGATTTTGGTAAAACCTGGAAAAATATTGGAGAATCTGTACCTTCATCGCCAGTAAATGTGATAAAAGAAGATCCGAAGAAAGAAAATATTTTATACTTAGGAACCGATAATGGTTTGTATGTTTCTTTTGATAATGGTGCACAATGGCAACCTTTTAAAAACGGATTACCAAACGTAGCTGTACACGATTTAGTAATTCAGCCAACAGCAAAACATTTAATTGTAGCTACGCATGGTCGTAGTTTATATAAAGCTGATATTACTTCGTTGCAAGATTTTAAAAATGAAGCAACGGTGTTTTCAATCAAAAATATTAGAAAAAGAAGTTCTTGGGGAAGTTCTTGGAGTAAATGGTT
>CAXHZZ010000085.1:0-8300 GCA_964021635.1 uncultured Tenacibaculum sp. | reverse complement strand
GCTGGTTTCATCTTATAAAAATAACAAAATTTTAAAAATTTGCTTTTATCTTTTTAAGAATATCTTCTAAGCCATTTAGTTGTAGCTCATAAACCAATCCCATCATTTTACCCAACTTACCCTCAGGGAAACCTTTGTTTTTATACCACACTAAATAATACTCAGGAATATCTACTAAATGAACTCCTTTATACTTACCAAAAGGCATTCGCATTTTGGCGGTATCTATTAAAAACTGTTGATCTGGTATCATGTAATGTTATTAAAAATTATATTGATAAAAATTTAATTATCAATCTTAAAACCTGGTTTTACATATCCTTTAGGCACGTTTTCTGGCGGAACAGTTAACACATTTCCATCTCTAACAGCATTGTAATGCGGAGATAGTATTTCGATACCTGCTTTGTGTAACTCATTTTTAATGCTTTCATGTAAATGAGAATATATTACAGCAGCTTTTTCTGGATTTTTAGTATGACAATTAATTTCATAATTGATATAAAAATCATCTAAACTTTTCACTAACACAAAAGGCACTGGTTTATCTAAAATCATCGGAGTATTTTTTGCCCCTTCAACTAAAGCCTTTATCACCTCTCCACTAGGCACATCGTAACCAATAGTTACAGAAGTGTGCAAAATCACCCCAACATCTTCTGTAGCATTTTTACTAAAATTGATGATATGATTCCCTAAAATTGACGAATTGGGAATGGTAACATCAATATTTTTAATTGTTTTAACTCTTGTAACTAGTAAACTTCTTTCGGTTACATCACCAATAGTAGTTCCTATTTCTACACGATCACCAACTTTAAAAGGGCGCATATAAGTAATAACAATACCGGCAACTATGTTAGATATTGCTGCTGTTGAACCCAAGGAGAATAAGACTCCAAAAAAGATAGAAACACCTTTAAATCCGTCAGACTGAGAACCTGGTATATAGGGCCAACAAATAATTACAGCAAAAGCAATGATAACCACTCTTAATAAATTAAATGTTGGCTTAGCCCAATCAGCATGAAAACCATCTAATTTTACAGCCTCACGCTCTAACTCACTCGTTAAATATTTTAAGAACTTTAAAAGGTATTTGGTACCATAAAAAATTACAATTATAAAGAACAAACCTGGTATAAAATCTAAAAAACCTTCAGCAATAAAATACACTGGTTTTAATAAATACTCAAAAGCTTTTTTAGCATACGATTCTGTTTCTGGTATAAAACTAAAAACAAGCGGTAAATAAAAGATTAAGAAGAAAATACTTATTGCATATCTTAAGGTTTTTGTTACAAATTTTAAGATATGTTTTTCTCTTCTTGGCGTTATAAACTTAAAAAAATTAACTAATTCGATTTTTCTAAAAAAGAAATTTCTATCTAACTTATCTAACTTAGATTGAAACCAATTGAAGAGTTTTTTTAAAAGATAAAAAAATAGAAAAATTCCTAAAATAGATATTCCGAAATATGTATAACTTAGAATCATTTTGCTAAAAAGTGTTATATGTAAAGATGAGCATTTTAAAAAGCAAGTTATTAAAACTTTTATTAATCGTAATTTATATACAAACTAAAAAATCCCGCACTTAGCAGGATTTTTAGTTATTCTTTTCCGTCTACATAATCTTGTAAATACGAATATCGCTCTGCTAATTTCCCTTTGCTAGTTGTCATTCGTGCCCTTGCTAAAATGCCCTCTTTATCATTATTAAAAAACGACGGAATAACATGTTTTAAAAACATCTCACCAAAACCTTCACTGGCATCTTTAGGTAATTCACAAGGTAAATTATCAACTGCCATTACAGTTATTGCTGTAGGACTTTTAAAATCTACTTCTTTTTCTGTTTGCGAATCATAACCATAAATAGGATCGGCAATTGTAGATGCTTTTATTGTCGATGCAACTGGGCCGTCAACATCACACGAAATATCAGCTACATATTTTATTTTAAAATCTACTGATCTAGCATCTTCTCTTGTATAAAAATAAGGAGCTCCGTTACCGAAAAAATGTCCGGCAATAAAAAAATCTGTTTCTTTAGCATATGGCATAAAATTACTTTCATAATCTGTAGGATCTTCATAAAAGGCATACTTATCACCTACTTTACCATCTTTACGCTTTGCATACTCCATAACATCAGCCATACAATATACAGGTTCAGTAAATTTTGATGTTAAATACAAGGCATCTGAAACTTGCTTGATACCTAAATAATCTAAAATTTCTTTAGCTCCGTAGGCAACTTTACCGGTTCCGGTTAATAATATTTTTAAATTCGGAAGTTTAATTTTATCTAATGCATCTTTTACGGCATCTAAATCAGCCAATGTTTCTACTTTAGGTAAGTTAAAAATTTCTTCTTTTAACCCTATTGCTCTAAACCCATTATAAGCACCTACCAAACCTGCGTAACGACCAAAACCTATTAAACGTGCTCCGTTTTCTTTAACAATGGTTTCGTGATCATACATCTCAATATTTTTAGCTAACATTTCTTTTAACAACTTACGGTTATAAGGTTGTTTTTTAATAGTATGACTAAAATAAAAATATTTTTTATTAGGAATTAAATTCTCTACAGGAACTTCTTTTACTCCTAATAAAACATCACAATCCGAAACGTCTTTTACCACTTCAAAACCTGCTTTCTGATAGTCTTCATCGGTAAAAATTCTAATATCAGAACTTTCTACAACTAATTCAGCTTGTGGAAATTGTTGTTTAAATTCTGTTAATTTTTCTGGTGAAAATACGACACGTCTATCTGGCGGATTTTTACGTTCTTTTATAATTGCAAATTTCATACTTATCTTTTATTTTTTTGAAGCCCTGCGAATTTACTCTTTTTTATAGGTTTGTACAACCTTGTTTTTATTATCTTTGCAGACTGCGTTAGGGATTGAAGCATTTGTTGAAGCTCCTTGAAAAGAGCGACTGTGAAAAGCCCGCCCGAACGCCCTAATAATTGGTATGATTTTTGACTGATTATTTGACATAATGGGGACGACTGGTTTTGACAGCGAGGCCAGTGATAATGTAAGCATACCGAGGAGCGAAGAGATACACTCGTTAAACTTTTTTTCAACTTTTTAAACGGCGAGAATAACTACGCTTTAGCTGCATAATCTGAATTATAGTAAGATTAGCCTAGGCACACAAGGTGTGCAAGCTTTATGTCCACGAACAGCCTTGGTTTACGGCGTTTCACTTTTGGGCATCGTAAAAGTAAACATAGAAAACTTGCTGCTTCGACAGGTTTTTGAAACTAAAGAAGATAAGCTTATAACAGATTGTTCTTAATCAGTTATAAGTCGAAAATTAAGAAAGAAATAAGTATGTAGAAAGCATTTGAGCTGCTTGTTTGGACCCGGGTTCGATTCCCGGCGTCTCCACAATTACACCCTGTAAGCACTATGTTTACAGGGTTTTTATTTAAAAACTACTTGTTTTTCTTATTTCTTCTAAAAAAAATAAAAAAAAGTTTGTTGTTTTAAAAAATAGTTTACATTTACCCCATCTTATTAGATAGGTTTAATGTATCGTTCTACTTATTTCGTAAACAACTTTTATGGGAAGATAAAAAGCTGTTTAGTGTTTTGGAAACACAACGAAAAAATTAAGGTTTCTTCCTCTTCAAATAACTACTCTTTACCACTGAATTTTTACAATCAGTGTGGTGACTGTTTGGCTTTAAGAGTCTGATATATTCATATACATTTTAGTTTTTAACAAAACAGCTATAAAACATAGCTTATAATTTGTTACGCATTATTTTAAAAAAGATATTGATTTTCCATATCTATTTTTTAAACAATTTCTCTGTACGCAATATTTGCAGAGTTACATTAAAAAAACAAAATGAATACTAAGTATAAAGACTTAATAGCACAAACTTTCGATTTTCCGCAAGCGGAATTTCGTACTGAAAAAAACAATTTACTTTTTCATGATATAGATATGATGAAACTAGTTAAGCAATACGGAGCACCGTTAAAGTTTACCTATTTACCTAAAATATCAAAAAACATTAACAATGCCAAAAACTGGTTTGCAAAAGCAATAAAAAAACATCAATATAATGGAAGTTATAACTATAGCTACTGCACCAAAAGCTCACACTTTAAATATGTGTTAGATGAAGCTTTAAAGAATGATATTCATATCGAAACTTCTTCTGCTTTTGATATTGATATTGTAAAATCTCTTAAAAAATCTGGCAAATTAAGTAACGATGCTTATGTACTTTGTAATGGTTTTAAACGTGATAAATATATTGCCAACATTGTAAGTTTAATTGATGGTGGACATAAAAACTGCGTTCCGATTATAGACAATTATGAAGAGCTAGACCTTTTACTAAATGAAACTAAAAATAAGTTTAAAGTAGGTATTAGAATTGCTTCTGAAGAAGAACCTAAATTCGAGTTTTATACGAGTCGTTTAGGTATTGGTTACAAAAATATTGTTTCTTTTTACGAGCGTGAAATTGCAAAAAACCCACAAGTAGAGCTAAAAATGCTTCACTTTTTTATCAATACAGGTATAAGAGACAACGCTTATTACTGGAACGAGTTGTTAAAATGTTTAACAGTATACATTAAATTAAAAAAGGTATGCCCTACTTTAAATAGCTTAAATATTGGTGGTGGTTTTCCTATTAAAAACTCACTGGCATTTGATTATGACTATGAATATATGGTTGATGAAATTATCAATCAAATTAAGGCTGCTTGTGATGAAGCTGAAGTAGATGTTCCTAATATTTTTACTGAATTCGGTAGTTTCACTGTAGGTGAAGCTGGTGGTGCTGTATACGAAGTATTGTATCAAAAAAAGCAAAACGATCGTGAAAAATGGAATATGATTAACTCATCCTTCATTACAACATTACCCGATTCTTGGGCCATTAACAAACGCTTTATTATGCTTCCTGTAAATAAGTGGAACCATAAATACGAACGTGTTTTGTTAGGTGGTTTAACTTGTGATAGTGATGATTACTATAACTCAGAACAACATGTTAATGGTATTTATTTACCAGTTTACGAAAAAGAAAATCCACTATATGTAGGCTTTTTTAATACTGGGGCATACCAAGAAACAATTGGTGGTTTTGGTGGCTTACAACATTGCTTAATACCAGCTCCAAAACACATTCTGATATCAAAAGACGAAGAAGGAAACATTGTTACCAAATTATTTAAAGACCAACAAAAAAGCGAAGAATTCTTATCAATTCTTGGCTACTAACAATATAGTAAAATGAAAAATAAAAATTACGCAGGAATTCCAGATCAATACGCTAAACTAGAAAATGCACAAATCGTATTAATTCCGGTTCCTTATGACGGAACTAGTACTTGGCAAAAAGGAGCTGACAAAGGTCCTGATGCATTTTTAGAAGCTTCAGAAAACATGGAGCTGTATGATATCGAAACAAATACTGAAGTTTATAAACAAGGTATTTATTTAGCGGATGCTGTAACAGAAAAATCATCGCCAGAAGCAATGGTAGAAGCTGTTCATGCTGAAACAAAAAAATACATCAACAAGAAAAAATTTGTAACCCTTTTTGGCGGCGAACATTCTATCTCTATCGGAACCATAAGAGCTTTTGATGAATGCTTTAACAACTTAACTGTTTTACATATTGATGCGCATGCCGATTTAAGAAAAGAATACGAAGGCTCTTCTTGTAACCACGCTTGTGCAGTTTATGAAGCAAATCAAAACACTAATTTAGTTCAGGTTGGTATTAGAAGTATGGATGTTTCTGAGCGAAAGGAAATGAATGAAGACAAAGTGTTTTTTGCACACGATATGGCTCTAAATGAATATTGGATGGACGATGTTGTTGATCAATTAACAAATAACGTTTTTATCACATTCGATTTAGATGCTTTCGACCCTTCATTATTACCATCAACCGGAACACCAGAACCAGGAGGCTTATTTTACTATGAAACGTTAGAGTTTTTAAAGAAAGTGTTTACAACCAAAAACGTTGTTGGGTTTGATATTGTTGAGTTATGCCCTAATCCGTCTGAAAAATCATCAGACTTTTTAGCAGCGAAACTTTATTATAAAATGTTAAGCTACAAGTTTACTGAAGATACCGATGAAGATGAGGAGATTGATGCTAAAAAAGAGAATCGTGCTACTGTTTCTAAGTTTAAGGATGAAGATGAATTTCAAAACAACTACTAAATGAGCCTGCAAGCAAAAGCATATCATCTAGAAAAACGAATTATATTAAGCGAGATTCGTGAAAAGTTTAATACATATACACTTGTAAAACGAGAGCATTCTTTTTTACTATATAAGGTAAATAATCAATCGTACATATATGTAAAAGACTATGGTAGTGTGGTTTTTATTAACTGTAATGATGAATTTATAAAAAACACCATTAGTTTTTTAACAGAAGATAAAAGAGAACTTGATGAGTTACCGTTCGAAAACTATGAAATTTTTTTTAAAGACGAAATTGAGGTAGATTTTGGATGCATCCAAATTAAGGAACTTAATGATGACATCGCGCATATTATCATGCTCAATTTAGCGCAGTCAGTAGCATTGATGAATTATGTTAATAAAACATCTAAGCTACATGACAATACTTTAGTGTATGCCAAGCAACTAGAAAAAACAGGAAGCTTTAAATTAACAAAGGTAAACATGAGAAAATTTATTGGTAAAACACTGAATTTAAAAAACAATATTGCCGAGAACCTTTTTGTATTCGACTCGCCTAATTTGGCTTGGAATAGCAAAGAATTATCAATGTTAGATTATAAGTTAAAAGATGAGTTAGATGTAGAAAAACGTCATCAAGGAATAGAGAACAGTTTAAACGTAATAAAAGAAAATTTAGATTTATTTAACGACATAATGCAACACAAATATAGCAGTATGCTAGAGTGGATTATTATCATATTAATCCTTTTTGAAGTTGTACAAGTTATTGTTGAAAAACTTATATAAGATGGAAAAACCAATATCAAATTTTATAGAAAAGTACTTTTTACACTTTAACGCAGCATCATTAGTAGATGCTGCCAAAGGGTACGAAACACAATTAGAAAAAGGTTCTAAAATGTTAATTTCTTTAGCAGGTGCAATGAGTACGGCTGAATTAGGTAAGATTTTTGCAGAAATGATTCGTCAAGACAAAGTACATATTATTTCATGCACTGGTGCCAACTTAGAGGAAGATGTTATGAATTTAGTAGCGCATTCTCATTACAAGCGCATACCTAACTACCGCGATTTAACTCCACAAGATGAGTGGGATTTATTAGAAAAAGGTTTAAACCGTGTTACCGATACTTGTATTCCTGAAGAAGAAGCTTTTAGAAGAATTCAAGAGCATATTGTAAAAATATGGAAAGATGCAGAAGCAAAAGGCGAACGTTATTTGCCACATGAATATATGTACAAATTATTGTTATCTGGCGTTTTAGAAGAATATTACGAAATAGATATTAAAGATTCTTGGATGTATGCTGCTGCAGAAAAAAACTTACCAATTATTTGTCCTGGTTGGGAAGATTCCACCATGGGGAACATTTTTGCCTCTTATGTTTTAAAAGAAGAATTAAAAGCAAGTACGGTAAAATCAGGTATAGAATACATGACTTTTTTAGCAGATTGGTATACAAATAATTCTGAAAACGGAATTGGATTCTTTCAAATAGGTGGTGGTATTGCTGGTGATTTCCCTATTTGTGTTGTGCCAATGCTATACCAAGATATGGAAAAACCAGAAACGCCATTTTGGAGTTATTTCTGTCAGATTTCAGATTCTACAACTAGTTATGGCTCATATTCTGGCGCTGTACCAAATGAAAAAATTACTTGGGGTAAATTAGATATCGATACGCCAAAGTTTATTATAGAAAGTGATGCGACTATTGTTGCTCCGTTAATTTTTGCCTATCTATTAAAAATGTAAAAGAATGAAAAGAGTTATTGTAAACTACGAAAAACTAACAGCTAGTATTTTAGATTTGTTAATTGAAGAATATCCTAGCGGATACGATCACAGTGATATTATTTCGTTTAAAAATGCCAAAAACGAGACTATTAAAGCTATAGAGGTTAAAACAGACGACACTTTATATTTAGTGAAAATCAGCTCTAAACTAGAGCAAACGATGGAAGATTATGCTGAAGATGAAGATTCTTTTGATGAAATTAATTTCGATGAAGAATTTGAGTAGTACTTATTAAATATCTTTTTTTACAATACTAAAAAAGCAACCAAATTTGGTTGCTTTTTT
>CAXHZZ010000084.1:0-8379 GCA_964021635.1 uncultured Tenacibaculum sp. | reverse complement strand
AATTAGATTTTAAAGATGTATAATTATAGATACACGCGTTAGCGATTGCAGTTTTTGTTAAATTCGATAGAACATGGTGCAAATATTGTAATTCATTCGTTAACAAAATACATTGGAGGCCAAGGAAACTTTTTAGGAGGCGCTATTATTGATGCAGGTACTTTTAATTGATGAAATGTTAAATTTATTGATTTTATAGAGCCTTCAACAGGAAACCACAGTTTGGTTTATTACGATGCTTTATGCGTAGCTTCTTACACCATTAAATTAATTTTAGAAGTATTAAGAGATTTTGGAGGCGCTTTAAGTTCTACCAATGCATTTAATATTATTCAAGGATTATAAACATTAGATATCAGAATAAAAAAGCAAAGTGAAAATGCTTTAAATATTGCTACATGGTTAGAAGAACAATTAGAAGTAGCTTGGGTAAATTACTAAGGTTTAGAAAGCAGTAAATATAACAAATTAGCGAAAACATATTTACCAGAAGGACAAAGTGGTATTGTTACATTTGGTGTTAATGGTGGTTATGAAGCTGCAAAAAAAAGTTTCTGATAAAACAAAACTTTTTTCATTATTAGCAAATATTAGAGTTACAAAAATACTATTTATTCATCCTGCTAGCACAACACACCAACAATTAAGTGAACAAGCATAAGAAAGTACGGGTGTTACGAATGATTTAATTCGTTTATCAGTAGTGCTTGAAAATCTTGAAGATTTAAAAAGTGATTTAAAAGAAGCTTTTTTATCAATATAAATATAAAAAAATCGGATGTATTGAATCTTATTTTTATGAAGTGGAATAAGTTGATGTAAATCGTTCGATTTTATTGTAAAATAGATACAGTTGACAAGTACTTTAGCACATATAAATATTGTTGATTTTACCAAAGATAGCGGTGTTTTATTAAGTAAGATAGGATTAAGCTGTTAGGTTTTTGGGGGGAATTTGGAACAGCTCCTGTAGTATTAATTAATCATGCTTTAACAGGTAATAATAATGTTGCTCATGTTACAGAGGGTTGGTGGAAAGAATTTAAAGAAACTTATAAAGATATTCTTCCTGCTCCCGGATATCCTGCTTGTCCGGATGATTTAGAAAAAGAAACAATATGGAATTTGTTAAAGGTTGAAGAAAATATAGGTGTAATGTTAACAGAAAGTCTTACAATGTGTCCAGCGGCGGCAGTTTAGGGATACTATTTTGCAAACGAAGAAGCTAAGTATTTTGGGATGGGTAAGATTAGAGATGATCGAGTACGTGACTTTGCTAACAGAAAAGGAATCACTTTAGATACAGCTAAAAAATGTTTACATCCAGAGATAACTTATAATCAATAAAAAAAGAATTAGAATAAAACAAGAGCGCATTTAATTAACAATAAATTATAAATTAGATAAGATTCAGGCAAAGAAACGGCAGTAATATTGAAGTATGAAAATAATTAAAATAAAAACAAATGAAAAAGTATCGTTTAGAAATTAGATTTGTAGTTCAGTTACTAATAATGTTTGCAGTATCATTATTTGCGGCATCATTTATATAGTTAAATGTGCCTTTATAATAACTTATGAAAGTAACAGAACACATTAAAAAAGCAAACGGAAAAACGCTATTCTCTTTTGAGATTATTCCGCCTAAAAAAGGAAATTCTATTAACGGATTTATATAATAATATAAATCCGTTAATAGAATTTAATCTCCCTTTTATAGATGTAACCACTTTAAGAGAAGAACATTTATATATTGATAAAGGAAACGGTTTACTTGATAGAAAGATAACAAGAATGCGACCAGGAACTGTGGGTATATGTGCTGCAATAAAACATAAATACGATGTAGATACGGTTCTGCATGTTTTGTGTGGGGCTTTACAAAAGAAGAAACTGAGTATTTGTTGGTTGATTGTCATTATTTAGGAATAGAAAATGTAATGGGCTTTACGTGGTGATGAGATTAGTCATCAACGATATTTTAAAGCAAGTAAAGATGGTCATAAATACGCATCTGAGTTAGTCGGTCAGATTCAAAGTTTAAATAAAAGGAAATATTTACATGATGTTGTAGAAGCAAACCACAAAGCCGATTTTTGCTTTGGTATAGTCGGTTATCCAGAAAAACATTTAGAAACACCATCACTACGAACCGATTTAAAGAGGTTAAGAGAAAAAGTTAATGCTGGTGCAGATTATGTGGTTACTCAGATGTTTTTTAATAATCAAAAGTATTTTGAATTTGTAAATGCAGCTCGAGAAATAGGAATTACAGTTCCTATAATACCAGGTATTAAACCAATAGCATTAAAAAGTCATTTACAATTATTACCACAAGTTTTTAAACTTGATTTACCAGAAAATTTAATAAAGGCAATTGATAATTGTAAAACAAATAAACAGGTAAGAGAAGTAGTTGTAGAGTGGTGTATTGAACAATCTAAAGAATTGTTAGAATCAAGTGTGCCTTTATTACATTATTACTCTACGGGTAAAAGTGATAATATTAAGGCAATTGCAAAAGCATTGTTTAAAAAAAAGATTTAATTTATAGCTACTAAAAAGAGGTTAAAGATTATTCAATTCGTTTAAAATTAGGTCACATCCTTCGTTAATCTCTTCATCAGAAATGGTTAATGGAGGCGTGATTCTTATAGCGCTTCCTTCAAATAGTAGCCAGAATAAAATTAATCCTTTATCTAAACAATTTAAAATAATCTTTGAAGCAATCTCAGGAGATTCAACTAATAAAGCCAACATTAATCCACGTCCTCTAATTTCTTTAATAGCAGGATGATTTTTAAATTTATCTCTTATTAATTTTTCTTTTCTTAAAGTTTCTTCTATGAGGTTTGTTTCAGTAATTACCTTTACGGTTGCTAAGCCAGCACTAGCAATAACAGGGTGTCCGCCAAAAGTAGTAATATGTCCTAATTTCGGATTTTCTTTAAGACAACTCATCACATCAAAAGAAGCAATAAAAGCGCCAATTGGCATTCCGCCACCTAAACCTTTACCTGTTATAATAATATCAGGAACGACATTGTAATTTTCAAATCCCCAAAATTTACCGGTACGTCCGACTCCAGTTTGAATTTCATCTAAAATTAATAAAGCACCAACCTTTTTACAACGTTGTTTTACTTTTGATAAATAATCATTTTTAGGTTCTATAAAACCAGCGCCACCCTGAATAGTTTCTATGATAACACCAGCGGTTTTTGTAGTAATTTTATTTAAATCAATTTCATTATTAAACTCAATAAATTTAATGCCAGGAACTAATGGTCTAAAAGCACGATTTTGTTGTTCAGCGCCACAAACGCTCATAGCTCCTTGGGTATTACCATGATATCCGTTTTTTGCAGCTATTATTTCACTTCTTTCTGTAAAACGTTTTGTTAGTTTTAAAGCTCCTTCAGTAGCTTCTGTTCCTGAGTTAACCAAATAAACAGCAGATAATTTTTTGGGTAAAGTATTCGCTAAAGCCTTACAAAGCTCTAACTGAGGTTTCTGAATAAACTCACCGTACACCATAACATGTGTATAGGAATTTAATTGATTTTTTATGGCACTGTTAACTTTTGGGTGATTATGACCCAAACTATTTGCAGAAACTCCAGCTACAAAATCTAACATTTTTTTACCGTATGTATCGTATATATAACTTCCGTTGGCATGAGAAATTTCAATAGCTAAAGGATGAGGAGTTGTTTGCCCTTGATATTTTAAAAAATCGTTTTTCACTAATTCTTGTTATTTTAAATTTTTTAATTTTAAAGAAGGTTTTAATTGTTCTGATTTTTTTAAATCCTGTTTTTTTACAGTTTCTTTTAATAACTGTTTTTTAGCTTTTTTTACTGCAGAATTATTCTTTTCAGGAGAAGTGATATTGGTAGTTTTATCTTTAATAAAAATATCTTCAACTGTTTTTGGCTGTTCATCTTCTCGCCAAATAAAGCCTTTAAATTTTTTTTCTTCGGATGGGAACTCAGAAGGAGGGAATGTTTTTCCTTCAGATTTTTTAAAGTATTTTGTTTGTATAATCTCGTTATTTTCTAGAGTAAACTCAATATCACTAGCTATTTCTTTAGTAATTGTTTCTAATAACTGAGATTCATCATTTCTATTATAATATAACGATTCGGCATTTCCTTTAACAAGCATCGTTCTCAGATCATTTTCTTGAAACTTACCATAAATATTTCGTCCTTTTATTTGATTATAATCATCATCAGATAAGGAATCTTTCTGAATCATAAAGGCATTTTGCAAGACTCTTAATGAATCGAGTTTATTAGTTTTTTTATCAGTAATAAATTGAATACTATCACCTGTAATTTGACTTTTACCGGACCATAAAACAGGATTGTTAAACATTCTGGTAAGTCCTGTGGTTTGACTTGTGTGAATAGAGTCGCATTTTCCTTGTAAATCAGATTTAAAAATTTTTACATTCTTAAAAATTCTAACAATTCTTTTCTCAGGTTTACCGGTTAGTAAAATTTTATCTCCAGTAACATACATCGAATCTTTATCGAGTACAGAAATAGCTACAGCTTTATTGATAATAAAAAGCGAATCTTTCTTTTCATATAATTCGGCATAATTACCTTTGGTAACCATTTTCTGAAGTGTATCAATTACCTTTATTTTGTTTGTTGCAGAAGCAAAACCTTTGCGTTTATCATAATATAAACTATCAGCTAATATTGTGCGTTCTTTTAAAAACAGCTTAGCGTTTTTTACGAAATAAGAAATATCAGTATTGGTATCATAAAAACCTCTTTCAGAATAAATTTTAGTACTATCTTTTAAATTAGTAACCGTACTTGGCCCGTATAAATATGCTAAATTAGAATTTGTGTAATAATCTAAATGATCAGATTCTAAATTGTTTTCAGGGTTAACTACGGTAACTTTAGATTTTGCTGTAAATTTTTTATCCTTTAAAAAATAAGTTCCTTTAATACTTTTTAACGTGTTTTTTTTATCGCGAATTGTTCCTCCGTTAGGATAATACAAAAGTTGATTTACTCTGTCGAAATGAAGTGTATCTGTGGTAAGTTTCATTTCTTTATCGTTAATCTCTACATTTCCCCAAGATTTTGCTTTTTTAGTATCTCCGTTATAAATGGCAAAATCACAGTATTGAATAATACTATCACCTTGCTCTATAACAACTTCACCAAGTGCTTTAAAAATGTTTTCTTTTTTAAAAAGAAAAGCTCTTTTACACTCTAACGTCGCACCTTCATGTTCCATCTTTACTTTACCTATAAGTATCGTTGCTCCAGGATATTTTTTTTCATCAGCAGTACTTAACTCTGTAGAGAGTATTTTTATTTTTTTTGCTTGAGAATAACTAGAAACAGCAAGTAATAAAAAAGTTATAAGAGATAAATTTTTCAAAGTGATAATATTTTAGATGACAAAAATAATGAAAAGAAGCTGCCATATTTCTTAATAAATCAATAAAATTATAAGTAGAATAAGTGAGTGTCGTTTTTATAATGATTAATTTTGCATAAATATTTAAAAAGAATTTTATGAGCGCCCATTTTGATTTATCTCTAGAAGAAATGAAGTCTTATGGCTATAAAATAGTAGACCTGATAGCTGAGCATTGGGATACACTAGAAGATAAAAAACCAGTTACTTCTGCTTCACGTATAGAAATGGATAATTTATTTTTGCAAGAAGCACCTGATAAAGGTATGAATGCTAACGAGGTTATAGATTTTGTAATGGAAAACGTAATACCTAACAGTACCGTTATTTCACACCCAAAAGCATATTCATTCGTGCCAGGACCTAGTAATTTTATTAGCACAATGGCAGACAGTTTAGCAACAGGATTTAATATATTTTCTGGTGGTTGGGTAGCATCACCAGCTGCTGCTGAGTTAGAAATTGTAACGATGAACTGGTTGTTAAAAATGTTTAATTTTCCTGTTGAAAAAGGGGGAGGAATTTTTACAAGCGGAGGTTCTATGGCTAATTTAACAGCCTTAGCTACAGCTCGCCGTATTAAATGTGGTGATGATTTTTCGAAAGCAGTTATTTATTTATCAGATCAAGCGCATTCATCTAATATTAAAGCGATTCGTGTTTTAGGATTTAAAAAAGAACAGATTCGAATTTTACCAACAGATATTGAGTTTAGAATAAGCATCAATAAATTAAAAAATGCCATAGCAAAAGACAGGCTAGAAGGATTGCAACCTTTTTGTTTTATAGCTTCTGCAGGAACAACAAATACAGGAACTGTAGATCCGTTAGATGAACTTGCGGATATTTGTGAGGAAGAAAACTTATGGTTTCATATTGATGGAGCTTATGGTGGCGCAGCAATTTTAGCAAAAAAAGGCGAAAAAGCTTTACGAGGAATCGAAAGAGCAGATTCTTTAACAGTAGATCCTCATAAATGGTTTTACCAACCTTATGAAATAGGCTGTTTGTTAGTTAAAGATTCATCTTGGTTAAGCAGTACTTTTAGTGAAACACCAGAATATTTACGTGATATTGAAGGAAACGAATCTGAAATAAATTTTTATGATTACGGAATTCAATTAACACGTAGGTTTAGAGCTTTAAAATTTTATATGTCTATTAAAACCTATGGTTTAGATACATTTAAAGAAGCTGTAACTTATAATATTAAGTTAGCAGAAGATGTAGAAAAGGAGTTAAGAAAAAGTAGAACATGGGAAATTATATCTCCTGCAACTTTGGCAATTATTAATTTTAGATATAATCCTATTGGATTAAATTTATCAGAAAAAGAAATTGATAATTTGAATCAAGAGATTTCTAAAAGAGTAATGGAATCTAAAGAAGCACTCTTGGTTACGACTATTTTAAACAAACAAGTAGTATTACGTATGTGTTTGATTAATCCGAAAACAACTATTGATGATGTAAATGAAACATTAGCCTTGTGTCATAAATTCGGACAAGAGATTTTAAAGAAATAAAAAAAGGGAGCTCTTAAGAGCTCCCTTTTTTATTTTGAATTTTCTTGAAATGCTTGTTTCATGTATTCTTTTGATTTTCCTTTAGCAATAGAAGTTGTTTGCCATTTATCATTTAAAATCATTTTACCCACATAACTTATTTGACCAATATGATACGGATAATGAGCAATTTGTCTAGTAATACTTTCTATAAGCTTATGTTTTTTATTTCTGATATAAATGGGGTGCTCGAAATTAATTTCATTTAATGAGTTTAAAGCAGTGAAAAGACAATTCCAACCTTTTTCCCATTTAATTTGTAATTCTTGTTTTGATAATTTTTGAGGTTCAAACTCAGCATCTCTATTTCTTGAATCTTTTTCTCCATCTGAAGTAAAAAAATCGGTCCAACGCGATAACATATTTTCAGAAACATGTATCATAATTGAAGCGATGCTATTACTTTCTTCATTGTATTTAAAATGCAATTCTTTTTCTTGTAACTGATCTATAGTTTTATCGGCTACTTTTTTATAAGATTTAAATTGCTTGGCGATATTTTGTAAATATTCTTCTACCATAAAGCATAAAAAAAGGAGCTCATTATGAGCCCCTTTTAAATTTATCTATTAATTGTTTGTTTTCTATCGGGTCCTACAGATACTATTTTTACTGGAACTCCTGTTTCTTTTTCAATAAAAGCTACATAGTCCATTAAATTTTTAGGTAATTGATCTGCACTAGTCATTTTAGTTAAATCATCTTCCCACCCTTTAAATTCGGTATAATTAACTGAAATGTTTTCAGGTTCAATATTATAAGGTAAATGTGTAATTTCTTCTCCTTTATAATTGTACGAAGTACATATTTTTAAGGTATCAAATCCAGAAAGAACATCTCCTTTCATCATCATTAATTGCGTAACACCGTTTACATCAACAGCATATTTTAAAGCAACTAAATCTAACCAACCACATCTTCTAGCACGACCTGTAGTTGCACCAAATTCATGACCAATTCTTGCCATTTCCTCACCATCTTTGTCAAATAACTCTGTAGGAAAAGGTCCAGAACCAACACGAGTAGTGTAGGCTTTAAAAATACCAAATACATCACCAATTCTATTAGGAGCAATTCCTAAACCAGTACAAGCACCAGCTGCAGTTGTGTTTGAAGAAGTTACAAACGGGTAGGTTCCGAAATCGATATCTAATAATGATCCTTGTGCACCTTCAGCTAAAATTGTTTTTCCTTCTTTTATTGCTGAGTTTAAATATTCTTCAGAATCGATAAATTGAAGTGTTCTTAATTTTTCGATACCTAAATCAAATTCAGCTTCTAATTCATCTAAATCGTATTCTACTTGCACATCAAAATAAGCAAGCATACTTAAATGCTTTTTGGTTAATGCACGGTATTTATC
>CAXHZZ010000083.1:0-8411 GCA_964021635.1 uncultured Tenacibaculum sp. | reverse complement strand
TTTGTGCATCACATGCTGGATTAACATTAGGAGAAGACGGTGCAACACATCAAATACTAGAAGATATTGGCTTGATGAAAATGTTACCAGGTATGACTGTAATAAACACTTGTGACTATAGCCAAACTAAAGCTGCTACACTAGCTATTGCAAAACATGAAGGACCTGTTTATTTACGTTTCGGAAGACCAAAAGTACCCGTTTTTATGACTGAGGAAGTTTTTGAAATAGGGAAAGGTATAAAAATGACCGAAGGAAGTGATGTAACAATAGTCGCTACTGGTCATTTAGTTTGGGAAGCGTTACAAGCTGCTGAAAAATTAGAAGAAAAAGGTATTTCTGTTGAAGTTATAAATATTCACACAATTAAACCTTTAGATGAAGATATTATATTAAAATCTGTCGCAAAGACAGGCTGTATTGTAACTGCAGAAGAGCATAATAAATTCGGTGGTTTAGGTGAAAGCGTAGCACGCTGTTTAGCTACAAACACCCCTACTCCACAAGAATTTGTAGCTGTAAATGACAGCTTTGGTGAATCTGCAACTCCCGAGCAGTTAATGGATAAATATGGTTTAAATGATAAAGCAATAATTAAAGCTGTAGAAAAGGTTATTTCTAGAAAATAATTTTTTTACTTAATGATAAAAAAGCATCATTTTAAAAATGATGCTTTTTATTTTATAGCAAACTCAATATTTTTTAAATTAATAAGTTTTATACATAAAACTAAAAATCAATAAATATGAAAAAAGTAATTCTAGTCGTATTTCTATTAATAGGTACGCAATTAATTCAAGCTCAAATACAAGGAGGTCTTAAAGGAGGTATTAATTACAATTCAGACTCTTTCTCTGATGTAAAAGATGATGTTTTTGAAGGAGCAGAAAGTAAAACAGGTTTTCACGCAGGTGCATGGTTACGCTTTAACCTTCCGCTAACAGGTTTATATTTAAGACCTGAAATTGTATATACCCAACTAAGCAACAAGGTAGTTTACAAACAAAATACTGGAAGTGTTCAAAATAAAACTACTACCTATGAATTTGAAAAAATTGATTTACCTATTTTAGTTGGAATGAAATTTTTAAAAGTAGCACATGTTTTTGCAGGTCCATCGTTTCAATATATTTTAGATGCCGACTTTGATATAGATGATTTAAAGCAGGTAGATTCTGATGGGTTTTCTGTAGGAGTTCAGTTCGGAGCCGGTATTGAATTAGGTAAATTAGGTTTAGATGTTCGTTGGGAACGAGCTTTGTCTGATACTGAAGCTAAATTTGTAGACTCTAATGTTGGCGATGTAAATTTTGACACTCGCGTAAATCAAATAATTATAGGTCTTTCTTACAGATTTTAAAATTTTAAAAAAAACAAAAAAATCCGAAGCTAATAAGCTTCGGATTTTTTTGTTTAATATAACTAAACCTATTATCTAATATCTCTATTTAAATAATCTGGAACTCTTGGTTTACTTGGGTCACTAAAATCATTTCTAGGGTCACCATCACCGTTAGCATCTTCATCAATAGTTAATACTCCGTCACCATCATCATCAGAATCTAAATAATTAGCTCTTCCGTTACCATCTGTATCATCATTTCTAGGATCTCCATCACCATCAATATCTTCATTTATAGAAGAAACATTATCTTGGTCATCATCGGTACCTTTAACAAAATCCCATAATTCAATAGTAAATATTAAATTTGAATTAGATGGAATACTTGGTCTTGCTGTATTTCTATATCCTAAACCTGAAGGAATAAATAAAATACCTCTACCTACATTATCAAAATTTATTTCTTCACCTTCTTCAGTTACATTATTACCACCTTTAAAATGAACAAAACTATATGTCCAACCTCTTATAACTTGATTTAAAGACAACCATGTCTTGTTTTCATCAAAATTACTACTTAAAGTAGTTGTATTTAAAATTCGTTGCCCTCTATAATTAGCGTAAACAGAATCCATTACAGTAGGAAACCCTTTATCAACATCTGGTTCACCCTGACTTTTTAAATAATAATACAAAGTATAATCAACATCACTCTCTGTAACTTCTTTGGTTACAAGTTTAGAGTCATCAAATAAAGAGACCTGGTTATCATCTATAACCTTAACTGAATCTAAGTCACTATTATAATAATTGCTTTTTAAAAACTTAACTAAAGAATCATTATCAATAAGAGCTTGAGCTTCGTGATCAAAATTATCAACAAAACCATTGTTATTATCGTCTCCGCAAGAATATAAAACTGCAGTAATTGCTACAGTATAAAATAAGTGTTTAAATTTTATCATTTAATTCTGAAATTTTAACCCGCAATTTACCATTTTTATACCTTTGTAAAAAACAAAAAGATAAAATTTAACTTTTTATATGAGAATAGATAAATACTTGTGGTGTATTCGCTTTTTTAAAACACGTAGTATTGCTACAGACACCTGTAAAAAAGGGCATGTTAAAATTAATGGAACGAACTTAAAACCGTCTAAAGAAATATTTGGGAATGAAGAGATAAACATTCGAAAAAATCAAATTAATTACAAAATAAAGGTTTTAGATATACCCTCAAGTCGCGTTGGTGCGAAATTAGTTGATCTATACAGAAAAGATTTAACTCCAAAGGAAGAATTTGAAAAAACAGCTTTGTTAAAATATTCTAAAGATTATTATCGTAAAAAGGGAGCTGGAAGACCTACTAAAAAAGATCGTAGAGATATAGATGATTATAGTATAAATTCTGATGAGAATGATATTAATTTGTAATATATTTAACCTTTAAAATAAATAGCATGACAGTATCTGATAACATTATACTAGATAATTTAGAAGTTGAACAAAAAATTCGTCGTATTGCTTTTCAAATTTATGAAAGTAATAGCAACGAAAAAGAAATTATAATTGCAGGTATCGTTGATAACGGTTATTTATTTGCTGAAAAAATTTATAAAATTTTATCAGAAGTATCTCCTTTAAAAATTCAGCTATGTAAGGTTTTTATTGATAAAAAAAATCCTATTAAGACAATTACAACTTCTTTAACTAAAGATGAGTATAAGAATAAGTCTTTGGTTTTGGTTGACGATGTTTTAAACTCAGGTACCACATTAATTTATGCTGTTAAACATTTTTTAGAAGTTCCTTTAAAACGTTTTAAGACAGCTGTATTGGTTAATAGAAATCATAAAAAATATCCGGTGAAAGCTGATTTTAAAGGTATTTCACTTTCTACCTCTATTAAAGAGCATGTAGTCGTAGAATTTAATAAAAATAAAACGCTTGTTTACTTAACGTAATAAAGTAATTAACTCTGTAACAATTATATCTGTTTTTTTATCATCTACCGTTACTTTAAAGTTTGATTGATTATAAAAATAACTTCTTTCAAATAAGTGTTTTGCTACAAATTCGGCTAACTCATTATTTTTTAACCTAGCAACTAAAGGTCTTTGGCTTTTCTCAGTTGTTAACCTTGTTACAATTGTTGTAATACTTACTTTTAAATACACAGCAACTGTATTTATAGAACTCTTTATAAGATCCATATTACCTGCATAACAAGGTGTACCACCTCCCAAGGCTAAAACAATATCTTTTTTTAAGGCTAAAACCTCTTTTAAATATAGGTTTTCTTGTTTTCTAAAATAGATTTCACCTTTTGTTTCAAAAATTTCTGAAACAGACATTTTTTCCTGCTCTTCAATATAATTGTCTAAATCAATAAAAGATAAGTTATTTTTATCTGCCAATAATCTACCAATTGTAGATTTACCACTCGTCATATATCCTACTAATACTATTTTCATAAATTAATAATTAAGCTGTTACAAATATCCGTAAAAAATATCATAAAAAAATTTTTTAGTTCTAGAGAACAGTTGTATATTTGCAACCGCTTTTACAAGAAAGCAATGACCTGGTAGCTCAGTTGGTAGAGCATCTCCCTTTTAAGGAGAGGGTCCTGGGTTCGAGCCCCAGCCCGGTCACAAAAAAGTTAAGCATCTGCTTAACTTTTTTAGTTTACGCATGTATGGCGGAATTGGTAGACGCGCAGGCTTGAGGGGCTTGTGTTTGTAAGAACGTGCGGGTTCGACTCCCGCTATGTGCACAGTTAAAAGCTATAAATATTTTTTAAAATATTTATAGCTTTTCTATTTAGCGAATGTTTATAGTGTTCATTTCACAATTTATTAACTAGTTTAAGTTCAATTATTCTTATTTTTACCACATGCAAAAAAAATACTTATCTCTTATCGTACTTATACTTATATCTAGTATTGGTTACTCACAAAGTCAAAAACTAAAAGGTCAGGTTATTGACGCCGAAACACAAAAACCATTAAGTGCAGCACATATTTTAAACTTAAACTCTGTTACTGGTACAATTACAAACGAAAAAGGAATTTTCGAATTAACATCAAAAGCAAATGATACAGTACTAGTTTCTTTTATTGGATTTTCTTCTATTAAATTAAAAGTAACAAATGATCTTTTAAAAGGAAATGAAGTTGTTATTTCATTAAGAGAGAAACCTGAAGAAGTTAAAGAAGTTGTAATTAAATCGACAGAACTTATTGGTGTTTTAGAAGTAGATGTTAAACAAGTTCCTAAAGATCGTTTTACTAGGATTCATATAAATGGATTACCACAAACTTATGAAATAGGAAAGCCACAAAAAATATCTTCTCCTATAGCCAAATTGTTAAACCCTGTTGATTTGGTTTATAATCTCTTCGGAAAAAAACCAAAGCAACTTAAAAAGTTAAAAAAGTTAAAAAAAGAAGACGACTTACGTAAAATGCTTGCCGGTAAGTTTGATAGAGAAGTTATGATGGAATATCTTGAGATGGATAGGCAAGAATTAAACAAATTACTAACAGATTGTGATTATTCAGAATATTTTATAAAAAAAGCAAGTGATCTTCAAATAATTGAAGCTGTCTTAAATTGCTACGAAAACTATAAGACACAAAAGAAAGGTAAAATAGAAATAAACAGAATACCCGAAAATAGAAATTAAATAAAAAAAGCAGCAAGAAATTGCTGCTTTTTTTATGCTTTTATTTCAATCAAAATAAGTAAATTTACAGCTTAACAACACACACAAACACAACAACACAATGATTCATTTCTTTGGAAACGTTAGCAGTAAAATATTTGCTGTTCAAACAACAAAAGAATTATCTACAGAAACAACTTCAAAACTTACTTGGTTATTTGGCAACCAACCTAAAATAAACACGACGTCTCTCGACGTCTTTTTTGTTGGTCCACGTGCCGCTATGATCACTCCCTGGAGTACCAATGCTGTAGAAATAACACAAAACATGGGTATTTCTGATATTATCAGAATAGAAGAATTTGAAGTGGTTTTAGAAGAATTTTCTGATTTCGACCCAATGATTTCTCAAAAATATAACGGTTTAAATCAAGATATTTTTACGATTGATATTCAACCAGAATCTATTTTAAATATTGATGATATTTCAGCATACAATCAACAAGAAGGCCTAGCTTTAAGCACTGAAGAGGTTGAATATTTAGAAAGTGTTGCTACTAAAATAGGTAGAAAATTAACAGATTCAGAAGTTTTTGGATTCTCTCAAGTAAATTCAGAGCACTGCCGTCATAAAATATTTAACGGAACTTTTGTTATAGATGGAGAAGAAATGCCTACTTCCCTATTCAAATTAATAAAAGAAACATCAAAACAATTTCCTAACGATATTGTTTCGGCGTATAAAGATAATGTTGCTTTTGTAAAAGGTCCTAAAGTTGAGCAATTTGCACCAAAAACAGCTGATAAGCCAGATTTTTACGAAACAAAAGAATTTGATTCTGTAATTTCAATAAAAGCAGAAACCCACAATTTTCCTACAACGGTTGAGCCTTTTAATGGTGCAGCAACAGGATCGGGAGGAGAAATTAGAGATAGATTGGCAGGTGGAAAGGGTTCTTTACCTTTAGCAGGTACTGCAGTTTATATGACTTCTTATTCTAGATTAGAAGAAAATAGATATTGGGAAAATAAATTTGAAGCTAGAGATTGGTTGTATCAAACCCCGATGGATATTTTAATAAAAGCGTCTAATGGAGCATCTGATTTTGGAAATAAATTCGGACAACCCTTAATTACGGGTTCTGTTTTAACTTTTGAACATGAAGAAAATGCTGCTTCTAGCGATGCTAAACCTAGAAAATTAGGTTTTGATAAAGTGATTATGCAAGCTGGTGGAATTGGCTACGGAAAAGCAGATCAAGCATTAAAAGATACACCAAAGGAAGGCGATAAAATAGTTATTCTTGGTGGTGAAAATTATCGAATCGGTATGGGAGGAGCTGCAGTTTCATCTGCAGATACAGGAGAATTTGCTTCGGGAATCGAATTAAATGCAGTACAGCGTTCAAACCCTGAAATGCAAAAACGTGCAGCAAATGCTGTTCGTGGAATGGTAGAAAGTGAAGAGAATTTTATTGTTTCTATTCATGATCATGGTGCAGGTGGGCACTTAAATTGTTTATCAGAATTAGTTGAAGATACAGGTGGTAAAATCAATTTAGATAAATTACCTGTTGGAGATCCTACTTTATCAGCAAAAGAAATTATCGGAAACGAATCTCAAGAACGTATGGGATTAGTAATTGCCGAAAAACATATAGATACTTTACATAAAATTGCAGATCGTGAGCGTTCTCCAATATATACTGTTGGTGATGTTACAGGAAACGACCGCTTTACTTTTGAGTCTGAAACTACTGGAAAAAAACCAATGGATTTAGCTTTAGAAGATATGTTTGGATCTTCTCCTAAAACTGTTTTAACCGATAAAACAATTGTAAGAAATTACAAAAATTCAAGATATAAAACTAAAAATTTACAAATCTATTTAGAACAAGTTCTACAACTTGAGGCTGTAGCATGTAAAGATTGGTTAACCAATAAAGTAGATCGTTGTGTTGGTGGTAAAGTTGCCAAACAACAATGTGTTGGTCCGTTGCAAATTCCGTTAAATAATGTAGGTGTTATGGCGCTAGATTATAAAGGTAAAGAAGGCGTTGCAACTTCTATTGGCCACTCGCCTATTTCGGGATTAATTCACCCAGAAGCAGGAAGTAGAAATTCTATTACCGAATCTTTAACCAACCTTATTTGGGCACCTTTAAAAGATAATTTAGCTTCGGTTTCTTTATCGGCAAATTGGATGTGGCCTTGTAAAAATGAAGGTGAAGATGCACGTTTATATAAAGCGGTTAAAGCAATTTCAGATTTTTCAATCGATTTAGGAATCAATGTTCCGACAGGAAAAGATTCTTTATCTATGAAACAAAAATATAAAGACGGAGAAGTAATTTCTCCTGGAACTGTTATTATTTCAGCTGCCGGTAACTGTAGTGAAATAACTAAAGTTGTTGAACCTCTTTTAAAGGTTGATGGCGGAAATATTTACTATATCAATATTTCTCAAGATGAATTTAAATTAGGAGGAAGTTCTTTCAACCAAGTTTTAAATACGATTGGTAATGAAGCTCCGGATGTGAAAAATTCAGCTTTTGTTAAAAATACGTTTAATACAATTCAAGATTTAATTAAAGCAGATAAAATTTCTGCAGGGCACGATGTTGCCTCTGGTGGATTGATTACTACTTTATTAGAATTGTGTTTTGCAGATGTTAATTTAGGAGCAGATTTTGATATTTCGTCTTTAAATGAAGAAGATTCTATTAAAGTATTATTCTCTGAAAATAGCGGAATTGTTTTTCAAGCAGGTGCTTCTGTAGAACCTATTTTATCAGAAAATAATATTGAGTTCTTTACTATTGGAACAGCTAATGACTCCGGAAAAGTAACGATTAAAAACAATCAAGACAACTTCTCTTTTGATGTTACTGAAATGAGAGATGTTTGGTACAAAACATCTTATTTATTAGATCAAAAACAAACGGCGAATGGCTTAGCTAAAAACCGTTTTGATAACTACAAAAAGCAACCTTTACAGTACACCTTCCCTACTCATTTTACAGGTAAATTACCTGACACAGTTGGGTCGATTACTAAAAGACCTAAAGCAGCAATCATCCGTGAAAAAGGATCTAATTCTGAGCGCGAAATGGCAAACGCTATGTATTTAGCTGGTTTTGATGTAAAAGACGTACATATGACCGATTTAATTTCAGGACGTGAAACTTTAGAAGATATTCAGTTTATTGGAGCCGTTGGTGGTTTTTCTAATTCTGATGTTTTAGGTTCTGCTAAAGGTTGGGCAGGAGCTTTTAAATACAACGAAAAAGCAAATACTGCTTTAAAGAATTTCTTTAAACGTGAAGATACTTTATCTGTAGGAATTTGTAATGGAGCGCAATTATGGATGGAATTAGATTTAATAAATCCAGATCATAAAGT
>CAXHZZ010000082.1:0-8634 GCA_964021635.1 uncultured Tenacibaculum sp. | reverse complement strand
TTCTTATTCGCATGTTAAGCATTTCTACACCTAAAGAAAATGCAATGGCAAAATACAAGTATCCTTTAGGAATAATACCTACCGTTTGCCCGAAAATTTCGGCGTGTGATAAATGTGCTCCTTCTGCTATCAACATAAAGGCTATTAAAATTAAAAAAGCTAAACCTAGCATCTGTATTGTTGGATGCTCATTTACAAATTTACCAACAGGGTTTGCAAATAACATCATAATTAGCATAGATAAAATAATAGAAACAATCATAATAAGCATTGCGCCATCAACACCATTTGTCATTCCGACTGCTGTTAAAATAGAATCGAAAGAGAAAACTATATTTATTAAAGTTATTTGTATAATAGCTTGTTTCATAGTATAGCCTTTTTTGGGCTTACCATCTAACTCATCTTCTTCATGACCTTCAACTTTATGATGTATTTCTTGTGTGCTTTTGTATAATAGAAAAAGTCCACCAACAAACAAAATTATACTTTGCCCAGTAATACCTGCTTTAAACCAAGATAAATTTATATGAAAAAAAGGTGCTTTCATTGCAATTAAATAAGAAATACCAAACAATAATACTATTCGTAAAACCATTGCTAATATGAGCCCTATATTAGTTGCTTTCTTTCGTTTATTTTCAGGTAGTTTATTAGATGCTATAGAAATAAATATAATGTTATCAATACCTAAAACAATTTCTAAAAAAGTTAAGGTCAATAATGCAATCCAAGTATCGGGTTGTAAAAAAATTTCCATTTTTATTTTATGTATATGGTTCCTTTTTGTTTGTAATTTGAATAACCAATTTTTACAGTAAAATCGTAAGAGTTTTCTCTTACTTTATTAATTTGCACAAACATTGGGTCTTTTTGTAAATCATTTTTTGGATTGATGTAACGCAATGTATAAAAAAAGTTATTTTTCCATTTTATAGAAAGTGTGTCTATTTCATTGCCATATTTGCTAATTTGAATACTATCTTTTCTAATAATAGTTTCTTTAACAAAATCATCTGTAGCCTTAATTTCAAAAACTCCTTGTTTAAAACGCAATGGATTTCCTTCTTTTTCGGGAGTACAAGAAAACACTATAAAAACGACTAAAAAACTAACTAAGTATTTCATTAAATTCCGGTATAATTAGCAGGTGTAATTGCTTTTAATTCTTCTTTAATTTCAACAGAAACGTCTAAAGTATCAATAAAATTAGCAATTGATTGTTTGTTTATCTTTTCGTTGGTACGCGTTAACCCTTTTAAAGCTTCATACGGATTCGGATATGCTTCACGACGTAATATTGTTTGAATAGCTTCAGCTACAACTGCCCAATTATTTTCTAAATCTTCAGCAAACTTAGCTTCATTTAGTAATAATTTATTCAATCCTTTTAAAGTAGCACCAAAGGCAATTAATGTATGACCAAAAGGAACACCTACGTTACGTAAAACAGTACTATCAGTTAAGTCACGTTGTAATCTAGAGATTGGTAATTTTGCTGATAAATGCTCGAAAATAGCGTTTGCAATTCCTAAATTTCCTTCAGAATTTTCAAAATCAATCGGATTTACTTTGTGTGGCATTGCTGATGAACCAACTTCACCTTCTTTAATTTTTTGTTTAAAATAATCGTTAGAAACATATGTCCAAACATCACGATCTAAATCAATTAAAATAGTATTTACACGTTTTAAACCATCATATAAAGCCGCCATATGATCGTAATGCTCTATTTGAGTTGTTGGAAAAGAGTGATGCAAACCTAAAATATCTTCCACAAAATGAGTTCCGAAGTTCTTCCAATCGATATCTTTATACGCAACTTTGTGTGCGTTAAAATTACCTGTTGCTCCACCAAATTTAGCAGCATGAGGTGTGTGTTGTATGTGTATTGCTTGATTGTTAATACGCTCTACAAAAACAAAAAATTCTTTTCCTAAACGGGTAGGAGAGGCTGGTTGCCCATGTGTACGTGCTAGCATAGGAATCTCATCCCATTCTTCGGCTAAGTCAGCTAATTTAGATACTAAACCATCTAAAGCAGGATAATATACTTCTTCCATAGCATCTTTAATAGATAACGGAATTGCAGTGTTGTTAATATCTTGAGAAGTTAATCCGAAGTGAATAAACTCCTTGTACTTATTCAAGCTTAGCTTGTCAAATTTTTCTTTGATAAAATACTCAACAGCTTTTACATCATGATTTGTAACCGCTTCAATATCTTTAATTTTTAAAGCATCTTCGGTAGAGAAATCTTCATATATTTTACGTAAATCAGCATATAACTCATTATTAAAGTCAGCCAATTGTGGCAAAGGAATTTCACATAAAGCAATAAAATACTCTATTTCTACTTTTACTCGATATTTTATTAAAGCTTCTTCAGAAAAATAGTTGGCTAAATTAGCAACTTTATTACGGTATCTACCATCAATAGGAGAGATAGCGTTTAATTGTGTTAAGTTCATGTTATGTTGTTGTGTTGTGTCTTGCAAAAATAGAAAATACTTACTTTAATTATGAGTATTGTAATAGGAATTTTAACGATAAACTTTCCGTTTTAATATTTTAAGTTGATTATCTTTTTCTAATGATTTAATTACTCTAATAACCGTTTCTACTCGTAAACCTAAAATATCTGCTATTTGCTGGCGTGTATAATCAACCTTAAAAGTAAAATCGCCTGATATTTTATAAACATCATCTTTTAAATAATCTATAAAACGAAGCACTCTATGCGCAGGTTCTTGGCTAGAAATTTCTGAAGCTATAATTGCTTTGTAATACAATCTTTTAGCTAAGCTTTGCGTTATTTTTAAGTGAATTAAAGGGTTTTCTTGTAGTAATTTAAATAATTGTTCTTTAGAAATAACTAATATTTTACTTTCGGAAATAGCTACTGCACTAGCAGGATATTTTACATCAATAAATAAAGGTGGTTCGCCAAAACTTTGGTTTTTATAAAAAATACCTTGAATAAATTCTTTTCCGTAATCATTATAATTGTTCATTTTTACAATACCACTACTAATTTGAAAATAATTAAAGGCTGTGTTATTCTCAGTAAAAATAACATCTCCTTTTTTATAGTCTTTATAATTTGCGTTAAAATTGCGTAAAAGTTCTTCTGGAATCATTATGATTTAAGTCATAAATTGCATGTGTATAAAGATATACTTTTGCTGTGAATAAAAATGTATTTTAAATGGATAAAAAAGAAATAGAAAGTAGAGAAGATGTGTATTTATTGGTATCAACTTTTTATAATAAAATTAAAAAAGATGATTTTATAGGACCTATTTTTTTAAAAGTAATTCCCCAAGAAAAATGGGAATCTCACTTGCAAAAGTTAACTGATTTTTGGGAAACGAATTTATTTTTTGTTAGAAAATTTAAAGGAAATCCGATGAAAGCACATAAAGATTTAGATCGTAACTTTAATCATACTATTTCTCAAGAACATTTTGGTAGATGGTTGCAATTGTGGTTCGAAACTTTAGATACTCTTTTTGTTGGAACTAAAGCAAACGAAGCAAAAGAAAGAGCAAGGAATATTGCATCGATGCTCTTTTTTAGAATGTTTGATGCGAAACCTAAAGTATAAGCTGATAAATTATCAGCACTATATTTGCTAAAACAGCAAAAAAGAATAACCAAACTACTGTTTTTAAAGAACGCTGACTTATAGCTACTGCATTTGCGCCCATAGCAGAAATACAAGTAATTACCAAAGCAAATAAATTTACTTCTCCATGAACAGCTAATGCTGCAGAAAAAGAAGCAATCATACTGCTAGCCATTAATAAAACTATTGAAATTACAAAAGCGTTGCTTTCTTCTTCTGCAATTTTACTATTTATAACACTTATAAAATTAAATTTAGAAAACTTAAAAGTTGTGTTGTTAATGAATAATTGTTCTGTTGTTACCATGCCTAATTTATTTTATTACAAAGTTACAAGCCAATGGGGTATTTGTTTTATGACCTAAATCATAAAGTAAAAAGAAGTTTGATTCATTTTATTTGATAGCTTTTTTTATCTTCACAATCTAAAATACTTTTGTTGGAAACTAGAACCCTTATTTATATTATTAGCGCAATTTTGTTAAGCATCGCTATTGCTTTTTTTCAATATTTTTACAAATCGAAAAATAATTCTAAAATAAACATCTTACTATTTGTTTTAAAAGCAGCGAGTTTGTTTTTATTGATTTTATTATTTATAAACCCTCAAATAGAAACGATAGAAAAAGTAAATAGTAAACCTGTTTTATCTGTTTTGGTTGATAATTCACTTTCTATAAAATATTTTAAAGAAGATAAAAAAGTAGCACCTATTTTAAAAAAAATACAAGAACATAAAAAAATACAAGATAAGTTTAATGTTCAGCTTTTTTCTTTTGGAGCTAAAATTGCTGTTTTAGATAGCTTGTCTTTTTCAGAAACTCAAACAGATATTTCACAAGCAATAAAATCGGTAAACGAATTAAATAAAAATACTTTAAATGCCAATATTTTAATTAGTGACGGAAATCAAACTACGGGTAATGATTATGAATATATAAATGCTAAAAGTAAAATATATCCAATCGTAGTTGGTGACACCACTTTGTATCAAGATTTACAAATATCACAGTTAAACGTTAATAAATATAGTTATATAAAAAATAAATTTCCTGTAGAAGCCATGCTTTATTATGAAGGAAAGGAAAAAGTAAGTGCAACTTTTTCTATTTCGAATGGCGGAAAAAAAGTGTTTTCAAAAAGACTTCAATTTTCTCCTTCAAATCCAGTACAAACCGTTTCAACAAATTTAACTTCGGATAAAAAAGGAATTCAATATTATAGTGCCGCAATCAGTAAAATTGAAAACGAGAAAAACACCAAGAATAACTACCAAAACTTTTCGGTAGAAGTTATAGATGAGCAAACGAAAGTATTGGTTTTAAGCTCGTTTTTACACCCTGATTTAGGTGCAATAAAAAAAGCTATAGAAAGCAATAAACAACGAAACGTAACGATTGCTTTGGTTAATGATAAAAATATTAATTATGCTGATTATCAGTTTTTTGTTTTTTATCAACCGAACAGTTATTTTAAAAAAGTATTTGAAAAAACACCTTCTAATTATTTGGTAATTTCAGGAACAGAAACAGATTGGAGATTTTTAAATACACAGCAATTAGGAGTTGCCAAAGAAGCAATTAATCAAACAGAAGATTATTTAGCGATTTATAACACCGATTTTTTAACATTCTTACAAAAGGATATTGGTTTTAACGAATTTCCTCCTTTGCGAGATAAATTCGGAACAGTTGACTTAACAAACGATGCTCAAACTTTACTATATCAAAAATTTGCGGGAGTAGAAACCAAACAACCATTATTAACAACGATTGAAAAAAATGATAAAAAGCATGCTGTTTTATTCGGTGAAGGAATTTGGAAATGGAGAGCTGCTAGTTTTTTAAAAGAGCAAAACTTTGAAGCATTTGATGCTTTTTTAGGGAATTTAGTACAGTATTTAGCATCAAATAAGAAAAGAAAAAGATTAAATGTTAAAAGCGAGCGTTTATACACAGCAAATACGCCAATAAATATATCGGCTTTTTATGTTGATAAAAATTATCAGTTTGATAATAGAGCTTCGTTAGAATTAACAGTAACAAATACTAAAACAAACAGTAAAAAGGTAATTCCGTTTTCGTTAACCAACAAATCTTATCAGGTTGTGGTAGAGGGACTTTTACCAGGTGAATATTCATATAAAGTTTCGGTGGCAAATCAGAATATAAATAGCTTTGGTAAATTTAAAATAACCAACTATCAAATAGAAGAGCAATTTACAAACGCAAATCATAAAAAATTAAATTT
This sequence comes from uncultured Tenacibaculum sp., assembly GCA_964021635.1. Taxonomy (GTDB): domain Bacteria; phylum Bacteroidota; class Bacteroidia; order Flavobacteriales; family Flavobacteriaceae; genus Polaribacter. The sequence goes on along the minus strand of CAXHZZ010000082.1, from coordinate 2,756 downwards.
ATTAGCTGCAAAAACGAAAGGGAAATTACTCTATGCTGATAAATTAGAAGAATTATTACAAGAGTTAACAACAGATACTTCTTATTATACTATTCAGGAATCGATCACTAAAAAGCAAAACTTAATAGATTGGAAATGGGTGTTGTTTTTAACCATTACTTTATTCTCTTTAGAATGGTTTATTAGAAAATATTATGGTAAAATTTAAAAAACAAATTGGTTTTATTCGTTTAAAGAGTAATAGTTTCTGAACTTTGTAATTTAAATGAAAGAACTGTTTTTAGCTAACGGATAAAAAATAACAAGAAAAATAAACTTTAAATGACTTTAGAACATTTTTTTCAATGCCCATATTGTTGGGAAACAATTTCTATGATTTTAGATGCAAGTGCTTCTCAAACCTATATAGAAGATTGCGAAACTTGTTGTAATCCAATACAGTTAACAGTTCATTTTGAAAACAATAATCTAACCGCTTTTGAAGCGATTAATATAGAACAATAAAATATGAAATTTCATACAAGAAAATGGATAAAGCCAGAAGATTTAAATCCTAATGGAACTTTATTTGGAGGACGTTTATTACAATGGATTGACGAAGAGGTAGCTTTATATGCTATTATTCAATTAGAAATACCTAAAACGGTTACAAAATTTATGTCGGAAATAGATTTTGTAAGCTCAGCAAAACAAGGAGATATTATCGAAATTGGTATTGAAGTTGTAAAGTTTGGAAATTCTTCTATTACCTTAAATTGTGAAGTGAGAAATAAAATAACTCAAAAAACAATTATTGCAATCGATAAAATTATAATGGTTAGTTTAGATGAAGCAGGTAATCCAGTAGCACATGGAAAAACAAAAGTAGAATATGCTAAAGATAGATTGAAATAAACAGTACTAGAATTATACATTTAACTAATTATAAATTTTTAAAATAAACATGAATAACAGACAGCAAATAGATTTACAATTACCAAAAGGAGGTATTTTTATAGGGATTTTAGTTGTAATCGCAATAATAGCTTTTACAAAAGCAACCGTAACTATAAAATCTGGTCAAGCAGGTGTTTTATATAGAACTTTTGGAGGCGGTGTGGTAACAGATGAACCACCAATGGGCGAGGGGTTTCAGATAGTATCACCTTGGAACAAAGTTTTTATATACGAAGTTCGCCAGCAAGAAATATATGAAAAAATGCAAGTTTTATCATCAAACGGATTAGAAATTCAATTAGAGGCTTCTATTTGGTTTCAACCACAATCTGATAAAATAGGTTCTCTACATCAAGAAAAAGGAGAGAATTATGTTTCTAGAGTTATACAGCCAGCTATTCGTTCGGCAGCTCGTAGTGTTGTAGGGCGTTATACACCAGAACAATTATATTCTAGTAAAAGAGATATAATTCAAACTGAAATTTTTGATGAAACAAAAAAGATTTTAGACAAGCAGTACATTCAATTAAACGAGGTTTTGGTAAGAGATGTAACGTTGCCTCCTACAATTAAAATGGCGATTGAACGTAAGTTAAAGCAAGAGCAAGAATCTTTAGAATATGAATTTAGATTAGTTACCGCCCAAAAAGAAGCTGAAAAACAAATTATAGAGGCAAAAGGTAAAGCAGATGCTAATAAGATTTTAAGTGCTTCTTTAACTGATAAAATATTACAAGATAAAGGTATTGAGGCTACTTTAAAATTATCGCAATCACCTAATAGTAAAGTTGTATTGATTGGAGCTGGAAAAAGTGGAATGCCAATTATTTTAGGAAATCAATAAGTTTTGTTAAAACTTTAGAAAAAAAAGCAACTCATTATGAGTTGCTTTTTTAATATATAAAATTCTTTGCTTAGTCTCTTTTACGCTTTCTACCAAAACCAGCAGAAGCATTACCGTTGCCACTGCTTCTTCTAGGAGAAGAACTACTATCGCTACGTCTTCTAGAGTCACTTCTGTTAGAAGACTCACCTCTATTAGAATCACTTCTTCTACCAGAACTTCTTGGCCCTCTATCATTTCCACCGCTTCTTCTTCTTCCGCTGAATCCACCACCGCCACCGCGAGGTTTTCTTCCGCCTCCACCGCCACCGCGATTAGATTTAGTAATTTCAATGTTTACAGAACGTCCGTTAAAGTCAGCATCATTAGCTCCAAAAGCATCTAATGTTTCTTTTTCGAAATTTTTATCAATTTCAAAGAAAGAGAAAGTATCTAAAATATCAATGGCTCCGATTTCAATTTTATCTGCAATTTTCTGATCATTTATCAATCCAATTAATGAAGCAGGATTTAATTTGTCTTTTCTACCTAGGTTGATGAAAAAACGAGTCATATTCTCATTATTAGACCTAGCTCTAGAATTGTCTCTATTAGATATATCGTTTAAATCGTCCGACTTGTTATAATATGATAAAAACTTATTAAATTCTAATGAAACGAATTTCTGAACTAACTCTTCTCTAGATAAATCTTCTAATTTTTCGTAGATACTAGGTAAGAATTCAGCAATTTGTTCAGTATTAACTTCGGTTGCTTTAACTTTTTCAATTAAGTGCATTAATTGATTTTGGCAAATTTCTTTTCCTGTAGGTACTTTTTTAGATTCAAATTTCTTTTTGATGATACGCTCTATAGAACGTAACCTACCTTTTTCCTTGTTGTTAACTAAAACAACAGAAATACCTTTGCTACCAGCTCTACCAGTTCTACCACTACGGTGATTGTAGTTTTCTATTTGATCTGGTAATTTATGGTT
>CAXHZZ010000081.1:0-8736 GCA_964021635.1 uncultured Tenacibaculum sp. | reverse complement strand
ACTGTATCGCTTATTAAGTTTATTTCCATTTTTATCTACGATTTTAAAATGTATTTTTGTTGTATGATTACACACGAACAGCTTAAAAATATTACTGAACGAATTGGCAAGTTAAAAGGATATTTAGAGATTGACAAGAAGTTGATTGAAATTAATAATGAAGAAGAAAAAACTGTTGATCCTGATTTTTGGAATAACCCTAAAGAAGCCGAAGTTTTAATGAAATCGCTCCGTTTTAAAAAGAAATGGGTAAGCGATTACAATTCGGTTATTTCAATGAATGAAGATCTTACTGTTTTATATGATTTTTATAAAGAGGATGCTGTTGATGAAGCTGAAGTTATAGAACAGTTTGAAAAAACTGCTACATTTCTAGAAGATATTGAATTTAAAAACATGCTTTCTGAAGAAGGCGATAATTTAAGTGCAACCATTCAAATTACTGCTGGTGCTGGTGGTACCGAAAGTTGTGATTGGGTAGAAATGTTAATGCGCATGTATACCATGTGGGCAGAAAAGCAAGATTTTAAATTAAAAACACTCAATTACCAAGCTGGTGATGTTGCGGGTATAAAAACAGTTACTATTGAGATTGATGGTGATTATGCCTTCGGATGGTTAAAAGGTGAAAACGGTGTACATCGTTTGGTACGTATTTCTCCTTTTGATAGTAACGGAAAACGACACACCACATTCGGATCTGTATATGTGTTTCCTGTTGCTGATGATACTATTGAAATTGAAATAAATCCTGCTGATATCGAAATTGTTACCGCTCGTTCTAGTGGGGCTGGGGGACAAAACGTAAACAAAGTGGAAACTAAGGTTCAGTTGACTCATAAACCAAGCGGAATTCAAATTCAATGCTCTAACTCACGTTCGCAACATGATAACAGAGCAACTGCTTTAAAAATGTTAAAATCGCAATTGTATGAAATTGAATTACAAAAACGTTTAGCTACGAGAGAAAACATTGAAGCTGGAAAATTAAAAACCGAATGGGGAAGTCAAATTCGTAATTATGTAATGCATCCTTATAAATTAGTAAAAGATGTGCGTACAGCACATGAAACTGGAAATGTAGATGCGGTGATGGACGGAAACATAAATCCGTTTTTAAAATCGTATTTAATGTTAAACGGACAAAAAGATAATTCATAAATAAAGTTCTCAATATAATTTTCTCTTAAAATCGAAAATCATTCGAACTGACAAAAATTAAACAAAATGATAAAAATATTTCACAATAATAGATGTAGTAAATCGCGTTGCGGATTGGAAATTTTAGAAAACTCTGGTAAAGAATTTGAAGTAGTAAAGTACCTAGAGAATATTCCTACAGAAAATGAATTACAAGAAATTCTTAATTTATTAAATATCAATCCTATTCAATTAGTTCGTAAAAATGAAAAAGTTTGGAAAGAAGAATTTAAAGGGAAAGAATTGTCTGATACAGAAATTATAAAAGCCATGGTTGCTAATCCTAAATTAATTGAACGCCCTATTGTTATTAATGGAAATAAGGCTGTTATTGGTCGTCCGCCAGAAAGTATTTTAGAAATTATTTAATGTAAACTTCATTGTGCTCGAAGTGAAGCTATCTCTTTTCAAAAAGGTGAGATTACTTCGTCATACTTCCCTCGTAATGACGTTTATTTCAAGTCAAGCTGAACTTTTTTCAGGTTCATATCATAATTATGATGTCATCCTTTCTTATGGTTCCGAAATAAACTGAAATTAACTTAATAAAATTTAATCGTCATTCTGAACAAAGTGAAGTAATCTTTTTTCTACAAGGTGAGATTACTTCGTCATTCTTCCTCGTAATGACGTTTTAGTTCGCGTCAAGCTGAACTTGTTTCAGCTTCACATCATTATTATCAGTCAATATTTATGTGATCACGAAATAAATTCGGAATGACAATATTTTATTTTTCAGGAAAAAACTTAGATTCTAAAAAACCCAAACCGTAACCTATAAATTGCGTAAAAGAAGTAATAATACTTAAAAAAGCTACTTTTATATTTTTATTCTGAATTAATGCATCTATAAATAGCATCGCAAAGTAAAATCCATAGAAAGCAATAAAATACCAATACCCAAAAATTGCGAAAAGAATGCTAATATCAAATCCGATAATAAATAAACTCGGAAACCAATACGTAATCTTAGTAGTTTTTGGATACTTTTTATTTAAAATTGGCCTTGCTGTTCCGAATGAATATGTTTGTTTAAAAAACTGCAGTATCGTACTTCTGCGCTTATGAAACACAAAGGCTTTTTCAATTAACTGTGTTTCTAAACCGTTTTCCCATAAACGAAATGTTAAATCGATATCTTCTCCTGTTTTCATTTTAGAAAAACCGTTTGTTTTTCCAAAAGCTTTCTGCGATAAACCAAAATTAAAACTTCGTGGTTGAAACTTACCAACACCTTTTTTCTTACCTCTAATTCCGCCTGTAGTTAAAACCGACGTCATCGAATAATTAATTGCTTTTTGTAACGGTGTAAAACTTTTATGCGCAGCATCAGGGCCACCAAAAGCATCTGTAAAATTATTTTCTAAGGCTTTTTTTACTTCGGATACATATTGCGTCGGAACGATAACATCGCTATCTAAAATGATAAAATAATTTCCTTTAGCCCGTTGCATTCCGTAATTTCTGCTTGCTCCTGCTCCGCTATTTTCTTTAAAAAAATAGTTTAAATCAAGTTTATCTTTATAATTGTTTACAATTTTTTGTGAGGAATTTTCTGAACCATCTTCTACAATAATGACTTCAAAATCATCTAAAAAATCTTGTTTCGTAAGACTTTCTAATAACTCATCTATCTCTTTCGGACGATTGTAAACGGGTATTATTAAAGAAAATTTCAACTTCATTAAACTACATGGTTACTTTTTATTTGCTCAGATATTCCATCCCAAAGATTAATTCTTTTTTTAAGAGATTCTTTTGCATAAAATAAAACATCATTCCATTTTTGCTTATCATTACCACATAACTCTTCTATCATTTGTAAAGATAATGGCCCATGTTCGTCTCCATCTAACTCTATATGTCTTTTTAAATAATAGGTTAGTTTATTATAGTTTTCTGAAGTTTTTTCTTCTGTACTCTTAATAATTTCTAAAAACATATCCGGTATCACATCTTCTCTTCCAAAAGTAAAACTAGCAGCTATAATATGTGGTTCTTTGGTATTTATTACATCAAAAGAAAATGATACAAACTCTTTTACTTCTTTTAAAACTAAACACTTGTTTAAAGATTCTTCAATCGTATTTCCATCAATAATATTATTTATAAAACTAGCTATTCTTGTTGTGCTAGCATTAGCTTGCTTCATTGCATCAATATACATTTCAAAATGACTCTTAGGCTCCCCTAGTTCATTTATATCTGTTTCTTCGCCTAAAACTATTTCATTAATAAATCTTGCTGTTTTAGGATTTACTACAGGAAGCCAAGGCAAAGCGGTACATGTTAATTTCTCTTGTAAAGCTTTTAACAACGACATAAAATCCCAAACTGCAAAAACATGTGACTCCATAAATATTTTTACATCTTCAATTTTTTTTAAGGATGTATATAGAGTATGTTCTTTTAACTGTTTTCTTAAAGGAGCCAACTCTTTTTCAATATCTAAAACTGTATTCATTTTAATAATTTTATCAATAAAAAATGCAAATCTAATGACTTGCATTTTTATTTTTTATCACTTTACATAATATTACTCAAATTTTTCCATAACGGAATCGCTTACTCCCATATTAGAGAATCCGCCATCATGAAATAAATTCTGTAAAGTTACTTTTTTCGTTAAATCAGAGAACATCGAAATCGTATAATCCGCACATTCTAACGCAGTAGCATTACCTAGCGGAGACATTTTTTCGGCGTATGAAATAAACCCGTCAAAACCTTTAACTCCTTGGCCAGCTGTAGTTGGTGTCGGCGATTGAGAAATGGTGTTTACGCGAACTTTTTGATCGCGTCCAAAAAAATATCCAAAACTACGAGCTATTGATTCTAAATAGGCTTTATTATCTGCCATATCGTTATAATCAGGAAAAACTCTTTGTGCTGCCATATAGGTTAACGCAACAATGCTTCCCCACTCATTCATCGCTTCTTTGTTGTATAAAACATTCATTACTTTATGAAAAGATACTGCAGAAACATCCCATCCTTTAGTTGTAAAGTCATACTTAGAATCGGTATAATGACGTCCTTTACGAACGTTTACCGACATTCCGATTGAGTGTAAAACAAAATCGATTTTCCCGCCCAAAATCTCCATAGACTTCTCAACTAAATTAGTTAAATCCTCCATAGAAGTAGCGTCTGCAGGGACAATTTCTGATCCAGTTTTTTCTGCTAAATCTTTAATTTTACCCATTCGCATTGCAATAGGCGCATTGGTTAACACAAACTCTGCACCTTCTTCATGTGCACGTTCTGCTACTTTCCAAGCGATAGAATTTTCGTCTAAAGCTCCAAAAATAATTCCTTTTTTACCTTTTAATAAATTGTACATATTTATATTATTTTAATATATAATTGTTCGTTTGTTAAACAAATATACTTTTAATTTAATAACTCTTTTGCATGTATTAAAGCACTTTCTGAGATATCTTTACCGCTTAACATTTCAGCAATTTCTACTATTCTCTCTTCTTCAGACAATAGTTTTAAATTAGATGTTGTTACGCCTTTTTCTTCTCCTTTATATACTTTATAATGCTGTAATCCTTTTGCTGCAATTTGCGGTAAATGTGTAATGGTAATTACCTGCATATCAATTCCCATATCTTGCATAATTTTTGCAATTTTATTAGAAACTTCTCCTGAAACACCAGTGTCTATTTCGTCAAAAATAATAGTAGGTAATTGAATATTTTCTGACAATATTTTTTTAATAGATAACATAATCCTAGACAATTCGCCTCCAGAAGCTACTTTTTTAAGTTCGCCAAAATTGCCACCTTTATTTGCCGAAAACAAAAAAGTTAATACATCTTTTCCGTTTGTAAAATACTCTTTCGATTTACTTAAATCTATCGAAAAACGTGCATTTGGCATTCCTAATTCAGTTAATAAATATTCTAAGGCTTTTTGTAATTTCGGAATTGCTTTACTTCTTGATTTTGTTATCATACCAGCAACTTCATCTAACTTTTTAGCAACTTCATTAATTTCAGCAGTTTTTGCTTCAATTAACGTTCCTGCATTGGCTACTTGCGATACTTTTTCTGATAATACTTCGTGTATAGTCTTTAATTCTTTTATAGAAGCTACCGAGTGTTTTTTCTGTAGATTATAAATTAATTGCAACCTATCATTTAATTCTTCTATTTCATTCGGATTAAAATCTACCGATTCATTCTCATTTTCTAGTTCAGAAACAACATCATCTAACTCTAATTTAATACTCGTAACTCTGTTAGAAATCTCTTCGTATTTCTTAGAATATCCGCTTATTTTTTGCAAGCTAGTTTCTAACGAATATAATAAATTTTGCAATCCTATTTCTTCATTTACAGATATTGCTAAAGATTCTGATAAGCTCAGTTTTATTTCTTCTATATTATTTAATCGCTCAAGTTTTTCTTCTAAAGCCTCTTGCTCATCACTTTTTAAACTTGCATCTTCTAACTCGTTAAATAAATGTAAATTATACTCGTGCTGCTCATTTGATTTTTCAGTTTCTTCCTGAAGAATCTTAAGTTCTTTATTTAACGCAGAATACTTTTTTAATCCTCTTTTATATGATGCTATTTTTGGTTGATTTTTAGCCAAGGCATCTAGTACAGAAAATTGAAAACTGACATCAGAAAGTTGTGATGTTTGATGCTGAGAGTGAATATCAATCAGCTTTGTTTTTAAAGCTGTTAAAACTGATAAATTTACAGGTGTATCATTTACAAAAGCTCTAGACTTACCTGAGGGAAGAATTTCTCTTCGAATAATCGTTTCGGTTTCATAATCTACATCTAACTTTTCGAATAAACGTTGTAAATCATAACCTTCAACAGCAAATTTGGCTTCAATAATACACTTCTTATCAGTGTTTTTTAGAGATGATAAATCCGCACGGTTTCCCATTACTAAGCCTAAAGCCCCTAGTAAAATGGATTTCCCCGCTCCAGTTTCACCTGTTATGATTGATAAACCTTTTGTAAAATCAATCGATAACTGATTGATTAACGCGTAATTATGTATGGATAATTGTATAAGCAAATTCTATTCTTTATAAAGAATAAAAATACAAATTTTGATTGAATTATGACACTTTAAAAAGAACGTAAGTTAATTGTTTTTTTCTTCTTAATAATACATTGTAAATCAATATTAATATTAGCAAAAAGTTAGTAAAAAAACTTCCTGTTTCATCCGAGTTATTATTTTTAATTCCGGTTGAAATCACATATAATAAAATGATTAAAAAAACGGTTACAGAAGCTATTATAGCTTTTCACATACTTACTTAATCTTCTTCCACTTATCTTTATAAGTAGGCGCTATTTTCTCTAAAACGTTTAACATTTGTTGTGTATTTTTAGCAGGCTTACCATCAGAAAAAACACTTGCTATTTCATCACTTTTAGCATCTAAAAAAACACGAACCATATAATTACCTATTGTTATATTATATAGCTTATCTAACGCTATTACATTCTTCTCTATAGTTTCTTTGGCAACATCTTTAGTTTTTACGAAATTATCAAATCCGTTTCTATGATAATCGTAATAAATAGTACGCAAGGGATTAAATTTTGATGCTAATAAATTATCTATCAACGCAAAACGATTTTGTTTCCCTACTTGATTTTGCCAACCTAATTCTCCGTTAGATTGTGCTTGCAAAACAACATTTTCTGCTGCCTTTAAATAATCTGTTCCTCCTTTTAACGCAAATGTATCTGCATCTACACCAATTATTGTGTACGCATAGAAAGCAATTATTGATATTAAATTTGATTCGTATATAGTTGGATTAAAATTTAATGGATCAAATTCGTTGTAACGAAAATTAAAATTGGTATCATTAAGGTTTAATACTGGTGATGCATAGCTAGAACCGTAAACAGGTCTTGTAGATTGTACCTGAATACTTGCTCTAAAATTATTACCATTTTGTTCGTTTACAATAATTGTAAAAGCACAATTAATTCGTTCTTGTTGTTTAAAAATTTTGTTTGTCCATTGTTTTTCATTTATAAACTCAGTTAACGATTTTTGAAGCGTTTCATAAACCTGTTTATTACTACTCTGAACTTTATCTGTATTTATAGTAACTAAAGCATTAAGCTCTTGCGACTGTATTGTAAAAACTGATGATAAAAGAAAAACTAAAAAGAAAAACTTACGCATGTAATATATTTTTTGTGTGTGATCGAGTGCAGTACAGATTTATTAAATCTCTCGATAAACTGCGTTTATATCTTCAAAGTAAAATATTCACTTTTAAATAATGCTCAAGAGAGACGATCGTTATTTTAACTAACTTTGTTTATAATCTCGTTTATAATATCTACCGCTACTGCTTTTTTAGATTTTAACTCGAATGATTTCTCATTAAATTCTTCATCAATAACCGTAATTTTATTTGTATCAGTTGCAAAACCTGCTCCTTTATCTTGCAGTGAATTTAAGATAATTAAATCTAAATTCTTTTTTACTATTTTTCCTTTAGCGTTTGCTACTTCATTTTCTGTTTCTAAAGCAAAACCTACTAATAACTGATTCTTTTTAACTTCGCCTAAAGATTTTAAAATGTCTTTTGTAGGCTCTAACTCTATTACTAACGACGAATCTTTCTTTTTTATTTTCTGAGTAGCCACATTTTTTGGTCGATAATCTGCCACTGCTGCCGATAAAATAGCAATATCTACTTTGCCGAAATACTTATGACAAGCGTTGTACATTTCTTCTGCTGATTTTACATCAACTCTATGAATAAAAGAATGATTTACTTTTTGATGTGATGGTCCTGAAATTAAAAAAACTTCGGCTCCTAAATTAGCCGCTGCTTTTGCTATTTCAAACCCCATTTTTCCTGAAGAATGATTTCCTATAAAACGAACAGGATCGATAGATTCATAAGTGGGACCTGCAGTTAATAGCAATTTTTTTCCACGAAGTGGCAATTTAGAAACAATGTCTTTTTCTATAAAAGAAACGATATCTTCAGGTTCAGCCATACGACCTTCTCCAACCAATCCGCTTGCTAATTCACCTGAAGTTGCAGGAATTAAAATATTACCAAAATCTTGTAAACTATCTAAACTTTTCTTGGTTGATGGGTGTTGATACATATCTAAATCCATTGCTGGTGCAAAATATACAGGACATTTTGCTGATAAATATGTTGCTAATAACAAATTATCGCAAGAACCGTTTGTCATTTTAGACAAGGTATTTGCGGTAGCAGGGGCAATAATCATAATATCTGCCCAAAGCCCTAAATCAACATGATTGTTCCATAACTCGTTTTCATCTTCTTTTTCGTAAAAAGTAGAATGAACCGGGTTTTTAGATAATGTAGAAAGTGTAAGAGGAGTAATAAAATCTTTAGACGCAGGAGTCATTATTACTGTAACTTCTGCGCCAGATTTTATAAATAAGCGAACTAAGTTCGCTGTTTTGTACGCGGCAATACCAGCGGTAACACCAAGTAATACTTTTTTACCGCTTAATACAGACATATTATTCTGCGTCTGGAGTTCT
>CAXHZZ010000080.1:0-8958 GCA_964021635.1 uncultured Tenacibaculum sp. | reverse complement strand
CTAACTGAATAATTTGTAGTTGTTACCGTAGCTATTTTAGCTGAACCTTTATAAACATCATAACCTGTTACAGCAGTGTTGTCTGTAGAAGCATTCCAATTTAAGTTTACAGAAGTTTCTGTTATGTTATTAGCACTTAAATTACTTGGAGTGGAAGGAGCAGTTGTGTCAACAGGTGGAGGAGGAGTTCCTCCATCAATTGTATGATTTCCTAAACCACTAAAAGTATCTTTTGAAAGGACAGTCCACTCAGAGATTGTATAATTTGAGTTAGGAGAAGAAACTGTTGATTTTCTCTGTAAGGTTTTATCTTGTGCAAACGTAGATGAGCTATTAGGATTACCAATTAAATCGATAAGCGTACTTCCTTTAAATAAACCAATAGCATCATTACCGTTAAAAGAACTAACACTTGTTTCTGTTAATTGCGCTTTGTTTTTAATAGTTGTAGAAGCATTGTTGTTTGCAATTACATATACATTTCCATTTTCTAATTGTCCGCTTAAATTTACAGTATTTGTCCAGCCAGCACCATTAGAAGCTTTCTTTAGAGAATAGCCAGATAAATTAATAGTTTCACCGGTAAAATTTGCGATTTCTAAGGCTTTGTTGTTAGAAGAACCTTCAACGTATTCAGAAATTAATAAATCAGAAGCAGAGCCTCCAGAAGTGTTCCCGGCACTTGTAGTTATGTTTATAGCACTACTAGATGCTGAAACATTATTAGCAGCATCTCTTGCTTTCACATAAAAACTATAATTAGTAGTAGCACTTAAGCCTGTTACAGTATATGAGTTAGCAGAGCTTGTGGCTATTTTAGTAGTTCCTCTATAAATATCATAACCTGTAATAGCAACATTATCACTAGCAACAGACCAAGATAAATCAGTTGAATTTTCTGTGATATTTGAAGCTGTTAAATTTGTAGGAGTAGTTGGAGCTTCTGTATCAGAAGAACCACCACCATTACCAAACTTATCTTCTGCTTGTGGACCTCCCCAAATTTGTGTAGCAAAAGCAGGATTATCAATAAACGGATTTCTATTTCCTTGTATTCCTTGTAAAATAGGGTTTCTTTGTGTTTCAAAGCTAGATACAGGGTCTTCTGCATTCCATTGTAGTAATAATTCAATCATGTTATTATCAGAAGAACTTGTCGATCCAATAGCAACGTTACTAGGTAAACATTGGTTTCCGTAACGCACATACATATACATCATCATACGAGCAACATCACCTTTCCATTCATCACCAGGATACCATCCACCATTAGAATCACCAGCATTACCAGATCCTGCAGCAAATTTTTTACTACTTCTTTGAGAGTTAAAAGAAATATCAGCAGGTCTTAAGTGATGTACATCTGCACCAGCACCAGCAGTACCTAAATTAGGGTTTCCTAATGATTTCGGATATACATGTTCTCTGTTCCACTGTGTTCCTGCAGAACCACCGTTAGCATCTTTACTACGAGTTCTGTCAGTTACATAGTTTCCGTCAAAATCATTATAACCATAAATTAAAACAACCTTATTATTGTTTGTTGGGTCTAAATCAGATTGTTTTAAAGCGTCCCAAACCCCTGGAGTGTATGAAAGGTTAACTGCGTGTGTACTAATAATTTTTGTAGCTAAAGCATCTTTTAATGCGGTACTACTTTGGTTCAAGTTAACATCATTATAATAAGAAGGTACTTGAGAAAATACTGAAAGAGATACAGTCAGTAAAAAGAAGGGTAATAATTTTTTCATGTAGATCTGTTGTGTTGTGTTAAAACTGGTTGCAAAAAAACAATTATTTTAAATAATAGATGTTATCAAATAGTTAACAATCAGAGAGATAAAATCAGTAAAAAAGGACTGTTATTTTTCCTTTTATTTTCCGTAATTTTGCGTGCTCAAATTAGAGATTGATTATGAAGATATCATACAATTGGTTAAGACAGTTTTTACAAACCGACTGGAAAGCTGAAAAAACAGGAGAACTTTTAACAGATTTAGGACTTGAAGTAGAAGGAATAGATAAGGTAGAGAGTATTAAAGGTAGCCTAAAAGGCATCGTGGTTGGCGAAGTTAAAACATGTATAAAACACCCGAATGCTGATAAACTAAAAATTACTACGGTAGATTTAGGTGACGGTAATCCAGTTCAAATAGTATGCGGTGCACCAAATGTAGATGCTGGTCAGAAAGTGCCTGTTGCTACGGTAGGAACAACCTTGTATGATGAGAAAGGCGAAGGCTTTAAAATAAAAAAAGGTAAAATAAGAGGAGAAGAAAGCCACGGAATGATTTGTGCCGAAGACGAGTTAGGTTTAGGTAACAGTCATGAAGGTATTATGGTTTTAGATTCCTCTTTAGTTTCTGGTACTCCTTGTTCAGAAGTTTTTAATATCGAAACAGATTATGTTTTCGAAATAGGCTTAACGCCAAACCGTGCAGACGCAATGAGCCACTTTGGTGTTGCTCGTGATTTACGTGCTGGTTTAATGCATCAAGGAACAAATTTAGAGCTAATTTCTCCTTCGGTATCAGATTTTCATGTAGATGAACGTACACACAAAATTGATATCGAAATTGAAGATAAAAATTTAGTACCTCGTTATTGCGGAATTACAATTACTGATATTGAGGTAAAAGAATCTCCAGAATGGATTCAGAATAGGTTAAAAGCAATTGGTATTGTTCCTAAAAACAATATTGTAGACATTACAAATTATGTTTTACATGAGTTAGGGCAACCTTTACATGCTTTTGATGCTAATAAAATTAGAGGGAATAAAGTTATAGTTAAAACCTTAGAAGCAGGAACGAAATTTAAAACGTTAGATGAAGTAGAAAGAACGTTAGATGCTGATGATATTATGATTTGTGATGCAGATGATAATCCATTATGTTTAGGTGGTGTTTTTGGCGGATTAAAATCTGGAGTAACAGAACACACTACAGCAATTTTCTTAGAAAGCGCTTACTTTAATCCGGTTTCTGTTCGTAAAACAGCAAAACGTCACGCATTAAATACGGATGCTTCTTTCCGTTTCGAAAGAGGAATCGATATCAATTCAACAAAATACGCTTTAAAGCGTGCAGCTTTATTAATTGAAGAATATGCAGGTGGAAAAATGTCTTCGGATGTTTTAGATTTTTATCCAGAGAAAATAGAAGATTTCGAAGTGTTTTTATCTTTCGAAAACACGTATAAATTAATAGGTCAAGAAATTCCTAAAGAAACGATTAAAAATATTTTAGCTTCTTTAGAAATTAAAATAAACAGTGTAACCGAAGGAGGTTTAGGTTTAACAATACCTTCTTACCGAGTAGATGTACAGCGTGAAGCTGATATTATTGAAGAAATTTTAAGAGTTTACGGTTACAATAATATCGAATTTTCGCATAAATTAAATACTTCTATTTCATTTGATAATGATAAAGAAGTTAAAGTAGAAAACATTGTTGCAAACCAATTAAGTTCATTAGGGTTTAACGAAACGATGGCAAATTCTTTAACAAAAGCAGCTTATATTACCTTGTCTGAGAATTTAAAGGAAGAATATAATGTAGAAATGTTAAATCCGTTAAGTAACGACTTAAAGGTAATGCGACAATCATTATTGTTTAGCGGTTTAGAATCGGTTTCTTATAATATCAACAGAAAAAATAACGCATTAAAGTTTTATGAGTTTGGTAAAACATATCATAAATACGAAAGCGGTTATCAGGAAGACAAGCATTTAACGTTGTTTGTTACTGGTAACAGAACGAAAGATAGTTGGAAAATAGCAACTGAAGCTTCTGATTTCTTTTATTTAAAAGGAATTGTAACGAACTTATTAAGTAGGTTAGGGTTAGATAATTTAAAAACGTCACCTATTAAAACAGATGTGTTTTCTGAAGGTGTAGTATTAAGTTTAGGAAAAACGAAGTTGGTCGAATTCGGAGTTGTAAAAAGAGCTGTTTTAAAAGAATTTTCTATTAAACAAGAAGTTTTATTTGCCGATTTTAATTGGGAAAACATTTTAAGCTTAGCTGGTAATAAGAAAATTAAAGTAGCTGATTTAGCTAAGTTTCCATCTGTAAAGCGTGATTTAGCGTTGTTATTAGATGATAAAATAGAGTTTAAAGAAATTTACAATCTTGCTTTTCAATCTGAAAAGAAATTATTAAAAGAAGTAGATTTATTTGATGTTTATGAAGGTGATAAATTGCCTGAAGGTAAAAAATCATATGCTGTTAGTTTTGTTTTACAAGACGAAAATAAAACATTGGCAGATAAACAGATTGACAAAATAATGCAAAAATTACAGCTAACATTCGAAAAGAATTTAGAAGCTGTTTTAAGATAATTCAAAAGCTCCAATTTGTATTGGGGCTTTTTTTATGAAAATTTACGTCATTCTGAATTTGTTTCAGAATTACATCAAGACAAGTTAATTATGAGATGCTGAAGTAAATTTAGCATAGCAAAAAAATAAAAATATGTACAAATTAATTATCCGTCCGATTTTCTTTCTTTTTGATCCAGAAAAGATTCATTATTTTACTTTTTCATTGGTAAATTTTATGTCTAAAATTCCTTTTATGACTTCAGTATTCAAAGGTTTATATCAGATAAATGATAAAAAATTAGAGCGTAATTTATTCGGATTAACTTTTAAAAATCCTGTTGGTTTAGCTGCTGGATTTGATAAAAACGCGGTTTTATATAATGAATTGGCAAACTTCGGATTTGGTTTTATAGAAATAGGAACCGTAACACCAAAAGGACAAGCTGGAAATCCTAAAAAAAGATTATTCCGTTTAAAAGATGATCAAGGAATCATCAACCGAATGGGATTTAATAACGAAGGATTAACCATTGCGATTGAACAATTAAAAAAGAATAAAGGTAAAATTATCATTGGAGGTAATATTGGTAAAAACACCGATACTGCCCCAGAAAATTATACAGCAGATTATTTAGAGTGTTTTAAAGGACTGCATCCGTATGTAGATTATTTTGTATTGAATGTAAGTTGTCCTAATGTTGGGAGCCATGCAAAACTAGATGATGTTGAGTATTTAAAAGAGTTAATTACTGAGGTTCAGAAATTAAACAATAAAGAAGTTGTTCAAAAGCCAATATTATTAAAAATAGCTCCAGATTTAAATAACCAACAATTAGATGAAATAATTGAATTGGTTGCTAAAACTAATATTGATGGCGTAATTGCATCAAACACATCTGTAAATAGAGATAATTTAAAGGTTTCTAAAGAACGATTGTCAGAAATTGGTAATGGTGGTGTTAGCGGACAACCGGTTAAAGAAAGAAGTACGAAAGTAATTAAATACCTAGCTGATAAATCTAACAAATCATTTCCTATAATCGGGGTAGGAGGTATTCATTCTGAAAAAGATGCTTTAGAGAAAATAAATGCTGGAGCCGATTTAGTACAAATTTATACAGGGTTTATCTATGAAGGACCGAGTTTGGTAAAGCGAATCAATAAGGCTATTTTAGATCAATTTTAAATTAACTTTTTACTGAATTAATTTCAGTAGTTTTTTATAATTATTTAATTAATGATTGAAACTCTTATTTCGTTTGTTTTAGCGACGGCTACTTTAGCTTTTTCACCAGGGCCAGACAATATTTTTGTATTAACACAGAGTATTGTGCATGGTAAAAAATATGGTTTGGCAACGGTTATTGGTTTAATGACGGGTTGTATTATTCATACTACTTTGGTTGCTTTTGGCGTTTCGGAAGTTATAAAGCAAAATCAGAATTTGTTTTTTATTATCAAATTATTCGGAGCCTTGTATTTGCTGTATATTGCATATCAAGTTTATAAAAGTGATGCTAAAATTGCGTTTTCAACAGATAATGTAGTTAAAAAATCTACTTTCGAATTGTTTAAAAAAGGTTTTTTAATGAATGTTTTAAACCCGAAAGTTACTATTTTCTTTTTGGCATTTTTCCCTCAGTTTTTGTTTTCAGAAACAATTTCTTCGGTAATTCAGTTTTATGTTTTAGGCGGCTTATTTATACTTACTTCTTTTGTAATATTTTCTACAATTGCTATTTTGGCAGGAACAATATCAACCTCAATAAAAAAGAACGCCCAAATAGGAGTGTTCCTAAAATGGGCGCAAATTGTAGTTTTTATAGCTATTGCTGTCTTAATTTTATTATAAGTTAATCTTCAGTAACGTATCCCCAATTTTCACCGGTTTTAATTCTATGTAATTGCATTTCTGAAACACCAAATTGTTTCGCAATCATTTTTAACCGAGTTTTTCTGTTAGGATCGTTTAGCTTACGTTTAAGTAACTTAACTCTTGTTTCAGTAAGTTTTGCAGTTCTAGGTTTATGAACTTTATTTACATATTCGGGATTGGTATATTGGTGTACCTCTTTTTCCCTTTTTGTAGCCCATTTAAGATTTTCAACTCTATTGTCTTTTTTATCATAATTTAAATGAATCACATACAATTCATCCTCTTTACGAGGTAAAAAACATTCTGCTACGAGTTTATGAACATACCTACTGGTATTTTTTCCATTTACTCGTTGTTTTAAAGGCAAGTTCTGGTAACCGTTTATAAAATATTCGTTTACAAGGAACTCTTCTTCTTTTTTACAATTGATAATTCTACCGTAATTAGAGATTTTAAATTTTTCTTTTTCAGAGATTTTATCATCAAATACTATTTCTTTCCACCTTTCATTTCTGTAGCTTCGTATCATATTTTTTAATATTTTATCTGAACTTAAATAATAAATAGCACTTTATTATTTTGTGTAAAAATACATAATTTGTTTTACAACCACTTTTTTATAAGTAATAACTGATTTATGTGTTGGTAATGATGGTTGCAATGCCATGCATAAATACCTATGTTTTCTTTTAAACTTACTTTTTCATTTCCATCAGGATGAATGAAACACTTATTTAAATCATCATTAGTTAATCCTTTTAAAAGATACGTCCATTTAGCGTGTAAAGCTTTTAATGAGTTTAAAGATAACTGAATAGGAGCCACTTTAGAATCGAATAATTCAGCCCAACGCGCTTCATAATACGTTTTAATAACAGGTTCTTTTTCTGTTAATGCCCATTTAAAACGTGTATATGAATTATGATGACTGTCTGCACAATGATGAATAACTTGCCTAACAGACCAACCACCATTTCTGTATAAAGTGTTTAATTGTTCTTCGGATAAATTCTTAACAAGAACGTCTAATTTAGCAGGAAACTCTTCTAAAATAGTAATCCATTCGTTAATTTTTTCTGAAGAAATTACGGTAGGAATATCAGGTTTTCCGATTGGGAATTTAAGATGTTCCATTAGTTATTTTATTTTTGTAAGTTTTTTATATGCTCTTTTTGCATTGTTATTTTCAGGGTTAATATCCAACGCTTTTTTATAAAATTCAATCGCTTTAATAGTATCTGATTTTTTTAAATATGCATCACCAGTACTATCATAAGTATTAGAACTATTTGGATATAAAGCAATGTTAATTTTAAAAATAGCAATTGCTTGCTCATATTTATCTTCTCTTAAATAACGATAACCTAAATTATTAAAAGTATTTTCTCTTATTATTGGATTTAAACTATCGTTTTCTTTAATTTTTTGATAACCAATTAACGCAGCATTATAATCTCCTTGTGCAAAATGCTCTTTAGGTGTTTTTTCACCATCATTTAATTTATTAAAAACATAAACATTGTCATTATGCTCTCGTTTTTTAGCTAATTCAATATTATCTTCAGCATTATGAAAAATTAATTTTTCATTTAATTCGCTTGCATAAAAAGTACTATCGTTAATTTTTAAAGGAACCAATTTCTGATTACGCCATGTTAAAAGTAATTCACCATCTTTAAAGTTAACTTCAATAATTTCATCAGCATTAAAAAAATAGCGTCCTGTAGCATTTTTTATGAAATTATCTGAGTTTTTATTCGTTGTACAGCTTGTTATCAATAAAATAAAAGCGATAAAAAATAGTTTAGTTTTCATTTTTTGGATAGTTTTTGTAAAAATATATTAATATGACGACTCAGTTTATAATTAGTTACAAGTAATATAAGTTTTACTTGGCATAACAATTGACTTATATAATTGAGTAAAATGGTATATGTATTTATAATATACTGTTTATTAAATAATTAAAAGTTAAATAGTGCGTTTAATATTATGGTTTATAATATGTAAATGTCACTATGACAGATATAGAAGATATGAGTAAATCAAAAATTATACATTTAGACAATTTGTCGCTTCAAGATGCTTTTAATGAAGATTCAGAATTGATTCCTTTATTAACTCCTGAAGATGAAGAAATAATAAATAAAGAAAAAGTACCTGAAGAACTACCAATTTTACCGTTAAGAAACACAGTTTTGTTTCCTGGAGTAGTAATTCCAATTACTGCTGGTAGAGACAAATCAATTCAGTTGATAAAAGATGCCAACAAAGGCGATAAAATTTTGGGTGTTGTTGCTCAGAAAAATGAAGAAGTAGAAGAACCTGGTTTAAAGGATATTCATTCAACAGGAGTTGTCGCACAAATTTTACGCGTTTTAAAAATGCCTGATGGTAACACAACCGTTATCATTCAAGGAAAAAAACGTTTTGAGATTGATGAGATTACGCAAGAAGAACCTTACTTAAAAGCAAGAGTAAAGGAAGCGATAGACGATAAAGAGATTGATGATGAGAAGGAGTTTGATGCTATTATAGAATCTATAAAAGAATTGGCATTAGAGGTTATTAAAGAAAACCCGATGTTGCCTTCTGAAGCTTCTTTTGCTATTAAAAACATAAAATCAAACTCGTTTTTAGTGAACTTTATTTCATCAAATATGGATTTAAGTGTTGCTAAGAAACAAGTGTTGCTTGAAAAAGACAACTTAAAAGAACGTGCTTTATTAACATTAAAAAACTTAGACAAAGAACTTCA